>NZ_CP076366.1:2500-141504 GCF_018798885.1 Gemmobacter fulvus
CTGCTGATCGAGGCCCCGGTCAGACCGGGGTTGATGTCCTTGAGCAGTCTGGTGCCTGCGGTGCTGCCATCCGAGATCCACAGCTCTTGCCCCAGCGTGCCGTTATTGGCGGCAAGGATCACCCGGCCGGTATCGCCCAAGGCGGCGATCTGCCCCTGCCCACCGGACATTGACGATCCCGCGCCGCCAAGGATGTCCAGCACCCGCTTGGTGCCGCCGCCGCTGCCATTTGTCACCCAGAGCTCGGTACCACTGCTGCCGTCATTGGCGGTGAAGAACAGCTTGCTGCCCGCGCTGGTGAAGCCGTTGACAGACGAGCTGCCTGCGCCGGGGTTGATGTCCTTCAGCACCTGGGTGCCATTGGCCGTGCCATCGGAGCGCCAGAGCTCAAAGCCGCTGCCCGCCGTGAAGGCAGTGAAATACATCACGCCGTCATGGGCGAAAAAGTTGTTCGGGTTTGACGTGCCCGCGCCCGGGTTGATGTCCTTCAGCAGCAGGGTGCCGTCGGCGGTGCCATCGGTCACCCACAGCTCCTGCCCGCTGCTGCCATCATTGGCCGAAAAGAACAGCTGATCGCCCAGCACCGCCGTCTTGTTGGTGGTCACATTGCCCGAGCCGCCGCCCGGATTGATGTCCTTCAGCATGAAGGTGCCGAATTCGCTGCCATCCGAGATCCACAGCTCGGTGCCATTGATGCCATCACTGGCCGAGAAGATCAGATTGCCGTTCAGCGCGGTCAGGCTGTTCAGGTTGGAGCTGTTGGCCCCCGGCAGGATGTCCTTCACCAACACCGTGCCCGCCTCGGTGCCATCGCTGCGCCACAGCTCATAGCCATTGATGCTGTCATGGGCGGCGAAATACACCGTGTCGCCCACGGTTGTCAGGGCATAGGGGGCCGAGGAGTTGGGGCCAAAGTTGATATCGGCCACCCGCACCGTGCCATCGGCGGTGCCATCGGTGGTGAACAGCTCGAACCCTGCCACGCCGTCATTGCCCAGAAAGAACACCGTCTCGCCCAGCAGGGCCGTCTCGATGCTGCCCAGCCCGTTCGAGGCCCCCGGGAACAGATCGCCCACCAACTCGGCCGCAAGGCCGCTGCCGTCGGTGGTGTAAAGCTCGTAGCCCAGCGTGCCGTTACTGGCGGTGAAGATGAGTTTGTAGGTCATCGGATACCCTCATATGCGTCATGAAAAATTGGGAAATAGGGCCTCCACGATGCCACGCGGCACCGACCCGGCAAAGAATGTTCTGCCCGGCGCAAACGGGCGGCGGGTTCAGGTCTTCCTTCTTTGCCGGGCTGTGACGGGCTTTGCCGAACGGAGGGCGGCACTTTTTCCTGAGTTTTTTCATCAACAGATGCGCGCACCTCTTGCATCGCCCCCGTGGCCGCGCCTATCAGAACAGCAGTGCCCGCCCCCGGCGGGCACATGCCGCCAGCCATGGGCCCGCAAGGCCCCCCGCCAGTCAGGCCCATTCGCATCGCATTTGCCCCTGCATTGGCTGGAAGACACATGACCCTGACCCCGACCGAGATCCGCGCCCTGCGCGCCGAAACCGCCAAGGCCCGCGCCCGTGACTTCGCACAGGCCAATGGTCTGACCGAAGCCGCCCTCGTGGCCGCCCATGTCGGCCATGGCGCCACCTGCATCGACCCGGCCCCCACGCGGCTGGTGCCGATGATCGAGGCGCTTGGCGATGTGATGGCGCTGACCCGCAATGAAAGCGCCGTGCATGAACGGCGCGGCACCTATACCGGCTTTGGCGGCGGCGGCAGTGCCGCCATCGTGCTGGGTGACGAGATCGACCTGCGCATCTTTCCGGCGCATTGGGCCACGGCCTTTGCGGTGGAGGAACCCGGCGAGGAGGGCGCGGTGAAGCGCAGCCTGCAGGTGTTCGATGCGCATGGCGAGGCAGTCCACAAGGTGTTCCTGAAACCGGAAAGCGATGTGGCAGCCTTTGCGGCGCTGGTCGCGGCGCTGCGCCTGCCCGATCAGGCCGACACCGTTTTCACCACCCCGGCCCCGGCCCCGGAAGGCCCGCGCGCCGATCCCGCCCGGCGCGAGGCGCTGCTGGCCGACTGGGCCGCGATGACCGATACCCATCAATTCGTGCGCATCATCAAACAGCACAAGATGAACCGGCTCGGCGCCTACCGGCTGGCGGGGGCGCCCCATGCGCAGGCGCTGGCGCGCGATGCGGTAACGCGGGCGCTGGAGGCTTCGGCGGCGGGCGGCTTTCCGATCATGATCTTTGTCGGCAATCGCGGCTGCATCCAGATCCATTCCGGCCCGGTGCAGCGCATCGTGCCGATGGGCCCCTGGATCAATGTGCTGGATCCGCGCTTCAACCTGCATCTGCGCGCGGATCACATCGCCGAGGTCTGGCTGGTGGAAAAACCGACGCGCCGCGGCCCGGCCGTCTCGATCGAGGCCTTTGATGCGGCGGGCGAGCTGATCCTGCAGATGTTCCCCAAACGCGCCAGCGAAGAAAGCGCCGAAGGGGTAGATCAGTGGAATGCCATGGCGCGCGGTCTGGCCAGTGGGGCCCCCGCGCCGCAGACCCCGCCGCAAACCGAGGTGGTGCCCGCATGATCCGCGCGGCTCTCGCCCTTCTGCTGCTGCTGTCCGCCCCGGCCGGGGCCGAGCCGCAGCGGGTGGTCGCCCTGGGGGGCACGGTGACCGAAATCGCCGCCGCCCTCGGCGCGGCGGACCGGCTGGTCGGCCGCGACAGCACCTCCACCTATCCGGCGGCGGTGCAGGCGCTGCCCGATGTCGGTTATCTGCGCGCCCTCTCTGCCGAAGGCGTGCTGTCGCTGGACCCCGATCTGATCCTGGCCGACCCGGATGCCGGCCCGCCCGAAGTGGTGGAACAGCTCAAGGCGACCGGCCTTGCCTATATCGAGGTGCCGGGGGCCTATGATGCCGCAGGCGTCGCCGGGCGGATCACCACCGTGGCCGAGGCGCTGGCGCGCCCCGCCGAAGGGGCAGCGCTGGCCGCCGGGGTCAGTGCCGCGCTGCAAGCGGCCGAGGCCCGCGCCGCCGCGATTCCGGCCCCGCGCAAGAGGGTGATGTTCATCCTGTCCTTGCAGGGTGGGCGCATCATGGCCGCAGGCCAGAACACCGCCGCCGAGGCCATTCTGGCGCTGGCCGGGGCCGACAATGCGCTGACCGGCTTTGACGGCTACAAACCCGTCACCGAAGAGGCGGTGCTGGCCGCCGCCCCCGATGCGATCCTGATGATGGACCGGGGCGGCGATCACGCCACCGCCGAGGCCGATCTCTGGGCGATGCCCGCGCTGTCCGGCACGCCCGCCGCCACCACCGGCACGCTGATCCGCATGGAGGGGCTGAAGCTGCTGGGCTTTGGCCCGCGCACCCCCGAGGCGGCGCAGGCGCTGCATGACGCGCTCTACGGGGGCTGAGCCATGACGGGCCAATCCTTTCCGGCCCCACCCCTTCCCGCCCGGCTGTGGCCGCTGCCGGTTCTGCCGCTGCTCTGGCTGCTGCTGGCCTCCATGGCGCTGCTGGCGCTGACCACCGGATCCTCGGGCGTGTCCCCGCTGCGGATGCTGGGGGCGGCCCTGTCGGGCGAGGGTGTGGCCGCGCGCGACTGGGTGGTGCTGACCGGCATCCGCCTGCCGCGTCTGGTGGCGGGGGCGCTGGTCGGGGCGGCGCTGGCGGTCTCGGGCGCGCTGATGCAGGGGCTGTTCCGCAATCCGCTGGCCGATCCGGGGCTGATCGGCGTGGGCGCCGGGGCCGGGCTGGGCGCGGTGACCGCCATCGTGCTGGGCGGGCTGCTGCCTCTGGGCCTGCTGGCCACGGTCGGCGCCCATCTGCTGCCGGTCGCGGCCTTTCTGGGCGGCTGGGGGGCCACGCTGATCCTGTGGCACCTGTCTCGCGCAGGCGGGCAGACCTCGGTCGCCACCATGCTGCTGGCCGGTATCGCGCTGGCCGCCTTGGCCGGGGCGCTGACCGGGCTGCTGATCCAGATCGCGGATGACCAGCAGCTGCGCGACCTGACCTTCTGGAACATGGGCTCGCTCTCCGGCATCGGCTGGCAGCGGCTGGCCGTCGCTGCCCCGTTGATCCTGCCGGTGCTGCTCTTGTCGCCCCGGCTGGGGCGCGGCCTGAACGCGCTGTCGCTGGGCGAAGCCCCGGCGCAGCACATGGGCATCGAGGTGGAGCGGCTGAAACGCTGGACGGTGCTGTCGGTTGCGGCGGCCATCGGCGCTGCGGTCGCCATCGCGGGCGGCATCGGCTTTGTCGGCATCGTGGTGCCGCATCTGCTGCGGCTGGCGGGCGGGCCGGATCACCGGACCCTGCTGCCGCGCGCCGCTCTGCTGGGGGCGGCGCTGCTGATCGGGGCCGATGTCATCGCCCGCGCCATCACCCCGCCCGCCGAACTGCCGATCGGCATCATCACCGCCTGTTTGGGGGCGCCGGTGTTCCTGTGGATCCTGCTGCGCCGCGCCCGCGCAGGCGAGGTGTGACATGCTCGAGGCCCGCAACCTGCATCTGCGCCATGGCGCGCGCAGCCTGATCCGCGATCTGGAGTTCACCGCCGCCCCCGGCCGGATCACCGCCATCGTCGGGCCGAATGGCGCGGGCAAGACCACGCTGCTGCGCGCCCTGACCGGCGAGACCGACATGGGCGAGGTCCGGCTGAACGGGCTGGCGCTGCGCGGCATGGCCCCGGCCCGGCTGGCCCGGCTGCGCGCGGTGCTGCCGCAAAGCCTGGCGCTGGCCTTTCCGTTCCGCGTGGCCGATCTGCTGCGCATGGGGCAGGAGGCGGGCGATTGCGCCGCGCAGCCGGGGCTGATCGAGGCGGCGCTGGCCGAGGTCGGTCTGGCCGGGTTCGGCCAGCGCATCGTGACCAGCCTGTCGGGTGGCGAACAGGCGCGGGTGCATCTGGCGCGGGCGCGGGCGCAGGTCTGGCAGCCGGTCGGGCCGCAAGGCCCGCGCTGGCTGCTCCTGGACGAGCCGGTGGCCAGTCTCGACATCGGCCATCAGGTGCTGGTCATGCGCCGCGCCCAGGCCTTTGCCGATGCGGGCGGCGGTGTGGTGGCGGTGATGCATGATCTGAACCTGACGGCGGGCTTTGCCGATGAGGTCGTGCTGCTGGGCCATGGTGCATTGCTGGGCGCAGGCCCGCCCGCCGCCGTGCTGACCGAGGCGGCGCTGTCGCAGGCCTATGGCTGTGCGATGCGGCTGAACACCACCCCGGCGCAGGGCCTGTTCGTGCTGCCACAGATGGTGGGTTGACCGGGCGCAGAGGGGTGCGGGTAATTTGTTGACAAATTAACTAAGCTTAATTATCCCCACCGCATCCACATGCAGCCCGCTCTCCCGCCAGTCAGCATGTTTCACCCCTGACGGACGGGACAGAGACATGACGCTGACCATCGACGCGAGCGCCACTTCGGGCGTGAACTTCGCCACCTATATCACCGATTATTTCGCAGGCTTCGCCAGCGCTGCCACCAGCTTTTACGGCGGCACACCTGACCGCGCCTTTGGCGGCACCTATTACATGAATGGCGATCAGGTTCTGGCCCGGCTGACCGCCGAAGGGGCCGAGGCCCCCGCCGACGCCGCCGTGCTGCTGGAAGGCGAGGATCTGGCCTATGACATGATCCACCACGGCGCGAGCTATGGCCATGGCATCAGCGGCACGCTGGACCGTGTGACCTTCGGCGCTTGGGTCGAGGGCACCACCACCGGCACGCAGGGCACCGGAGAGGCCGGGCTGATCCGCGGTTTTGCCGAAGGGCTGGTGATCGAGGGTTTCGATCTGACCGCCGCCCCCGGCGCGGGCAATGACACCGCCACCAACAAGGTCTATGCGGCCTATAGCGCGGCGCGCACGCTGGATGCCGGGCTGCTCTATGACCTGATCAAGGACAATGCGGTAGAATTCACCGGCTCTGCCGGGGCCGATACCATGGCGGGCTACGGGCTGGACGATGTGCTGCTCGGCAATGCCGGCAATGACAATCTGCAGGGCAATGGCGGCAATGACCTGCTGCTGGGCGGGCGCGGCCGGGATGTCGTGCTGGGCGGCAGCGGCAGCGACACGCTGCACGGCGGCAGCGGCGATGACCGTCTGGGCGGTGGCGCCGGGGCCGATATCCTGTCGGGCGGGGCCGGCAATGACCGGCTGACCGGCGCGGGCGGGGCTGATCGGCTGACCGGCGGCGCGGGCGCAGATGTCTTCGTGTTCGGCGCCTCGGCCGGGCGCGACACCGTCACCGATTTCGACACCAGCACCGACCGTCTGGATGTCAGCGGCATGGGCGTGGCCGGGCTGGCGGATTTCGCCATCACCGAAACCGATGAAGGCGTGACGCTGGCGCATGGCCGCGTGGCGATCACCCTGCTGGGCCTGACCGAGGCCGATCTGTCGGACGGCCTGTTCCTCGTCTGACCCCTGCCTGCGGGCGGGGTGCCCTCACGGGTGCCCCGCCCCTGCCCTTTCGCAGGCCCCTGCCCGTCAGGGTCTGCCCGAGACCGGATGGATGCCATGCCCCGCACATCGCCCCCTGCGCCCGCTGACCGGAGCCTGCTTCCGGCGCTGATCCTGCCCGTCCTGATCCTGTCGCCGCTGCTGGCGCCGATGGCCCGGGCAGAAGAGCCAGTCCAGCAAGAGCCGGTCCAGGAGGTGGTGATGGAGGCGATCATCCTGCGCAATGCCCGGGACGAGGCCCCCACCGCCACCAATCCCACCGCCACCAGCACCACCGAAACCGGGGCGCAGCCGCGCGGGCTCGACAGCCTGCTGCGCGACATGGCGGGGGTGACGACCCAGGGCGGATCCGCCGCCGAGGCCGAAACGGCGGTGAACATCCGCGGATTGCAGGATCATGGCCGTGTCGCCGTCACCCTTGATGGCGCGCGGCAGAACTTCGCCCGCGCCGGTCATGGCGCGAATGGCAGCTTTGCGCTGGATCCCGAAATGCTGCGCTCGGCCACGGTGACGCGCGGACCGGGGGCGGCCACCGGGGCGATTGCCGGGGCGGTGGCGCTGCGCAGTGTCAGCGCCGAAGATCTGATCCCGGCAGGCGAAACCCAGGGCGGCGAGCTGCGGCTGCGCTATGGCCGCCTGTCCAGAAGCCCTACCCTGCATGCCGCCTGGGCCAGCCAGCTTGGCGCGGATGCCGATCTGACCTTTGCCGCCACCCGCAGCGAGACCGGCGATTACCGCGACGGTGATGGCAATCTGGTGCCCGCCGGGCAGCGCAGCCAGTCGGGCCTGCTCAAATTCGGCTGGCGTCCCGATGCCGATCACAGCCTGACCCTGAGCGGCAGCCTGCTTGACCGCAGCTATATCACCGGGCGGCAGACCTCGGTGCCACGCGACACCGATCTACGCAGCGGCATGCTGGTGCTCGATCATGTCTATGATCCCGACAGCGATCTGCTGGCGCTGCAGACCACGCTCTATCGCAGCGGCATGGAGCTGGATCAGACCAGCCTCGATACCAGCCTGACCCCCACCGGCGAGAGCCGCGCCTATCGCACCGAAACCACCGGCCTGCGGGTGCAGAACCACGCGCTGTTCGATCTGGGCGCGACCGCGCATGAGCTGACGCTGGGGCTGGAGGCCTTCGAGGACAAGGTGACCACCCGCGACAGCGCGCAGGCCAGCCTCACCCCCTCGGGCCAGCGCCGGGTCTGGGGGCTGAGCGCCACCGACCGCATCGAGCTGGGCGACAGCACGCTGAGCTTTGGTCTGGCCGCCGAAGGCTACAGCCTGCGCAGCGCGGCCGGTGGCAACAGCGGCACCAGCCTGTCACCGCGCCTCGCGCTGGATCAGCCGCTCAGCGACACGCTCACCCTGCATCTGGCGCTGGCCCAGGGGTATCGCCCGCCCGCGCTGAGTGAATCTCTGGTCGATGGCAGCCATCCCGAACCCGCCGATTTCGCGGTGCGCCCGAACCCGAACCTGAAGGGCGAACGCGCCACCTCGGCCGAGTTGGGCCTGAGCTACAGCGGCGACAGCCTGCTGGCCGAGGGCGATCAGCTGACCGCCCGCGCCACGCTGTTCCGCAACACCGTGTCCGATTACATCGGCATGGTCTGGGTCGGCTCGGTCTTCACCGGCTATTACCAATACCAGAACATCAACCGCGTGCGCATCGAAGGGCTGGAGCTGGAGGCCGATTACGAACGCGACGGGCTGTTCGCCACGGTCTCGGCCCAGCATCTGCGCGGCATCGACCTCGATACCGGAGCAGAGCTGTCGCGCGTGGCCCCCGACCGGCTGGTGCTGACCGCCGGGCTGCGGCGCGGCGCGGATGACGAGATCGGTGCCCGCCTGACCACCGTTGCCGCCAAGACCGCAGGTGATCTGAGCGCGGGCAGCTGGACCACGCTGGATCTGTTCCTGACCCGGCCGCTGGGCGACAGCGCCCTGCTCGCGCTGTCGGTGAACAATGTGCTGAACGACACCTATACACCCCATCTCGAAACCCAGCCCGCGCCCGGACTCAACATGCAGGCATCGCTGTCGATCCGCTTCTGATCGCAGCTCTGGAAAGGACAGACCATGACCCTCCGCATCACCCTGACCGCCGATCCGGCCACTGGCAAGGGCGTCAATTTCACCGCCGCCCTGGCCAGCTATTTCGCGGATTTCGTTCCCTATCAGATGCCCTGGTTCCTGGAACCGACCGGCAGCCGCGAAACCACCCAGATCCTGCATCTGGACACGCCGGTGGCCGGGGCCGAGGCCCAGACCCGCGTGGTAGTGCTGGATGGCGAGGATTTCCTCTATACCTTCTCCAACCACACGGTCAGCGGCACGATCGACACCATCCGTCTGGCCACGCTGGGCAAGGCCTGGGATGCGACGGCGGAGGATCTGGCGCTGAAGGGCGGGCTGATCCATGGCGTGCAGACCGCCATCACCATTGACGGGCTCGGCATCGACAATGCACCGGGCGTGGCGGGGGATGTGCATGCAATCGTGGCCGGGCTGATGGGCGGCGGGCCGGATGGCAACAGCGTCGATGCGCAGCCGCTCCTCGATCACCTCTGGGCCGAGGGCCATCTGGTGAAAGGCTCCACCGGGGCCGATACCCATCTGGGCACCGCCTTTGGCGATACGCTGCGCGGTCTGGGCGGCAATGACACGCTGAATGGCCGGGGCGGCGCGGATCTGCTGCAAGGCGGCGCCGGGGCCGACCGGCTGAGCGGCGGGGCCGGGGCCGATACCCTGTCGGGCGATGCCGGGGCGGACAGCCTGCTGGGCGGCGCGGGCAATGACCGGCTGAGTGGCGGCGCCGGGGCGGATGTGCTGACCGGCGGCGCGGGGGCCGATACGCTGTCGGGCGGGGCCGGGGCGGATCGCCTGACCGGCGGCGCGGGCGGCGATACCTTCGTCTTTGCCAATGCGGCGGCGGCGCGGGGCGATACGATCACCGATTTTCGCGCGGCCCAGGGCGATGTGATCGACCTTTCGGCCCTGGATGCCGATGCCGGTCTGGCGGGCCATCAGGCGCTGGAGTTCCTGGGGCGCGGGGCCTTTACCGGCGCGGGCGGCGAACTGCGCCTGCTGAGCGGCAAGGGCTTTGTGCAGCTGGTGGCGGATCTGGATGGCGACCGTCAAGCCGATTTCCGCATCACGCTGACCGGGGCGCCCAGCGTTCTGGCCGACGATCTGCTGCTGTAAACCGCGCGCCCGCCGCGCACCCCGGCAATTGCGCTTGGGTCCGGCGGGCTTCCCCGGCATAGTGGCGGGATGGCCCTGCCCCCCTCTCCCTTCCCCCGGTTTGACACTGGCCCTGAGCCCGATGATGACGGCTGGCCCGGCGATGATGACAGCGCCGGGGCGGATCTGTGGTTCCTGCCCGGACCCGAGGCCGAAGACGACACCCCCGCCTTTCCTGTGGCCGCCGCGCCACCGATCCCGCTGTTCGATCCCGCCGAATGGCAGCGGGCGCAGGCGGCCCAAAGCGCTGATCTGGCCGCGCTGGCGCTGCGCTTCGGCATCTTGGGCGAACGGATGCGCGGCGCGCCCGCGGGCTGGCCGCAGCGGCTGGCCCTGCTGGAGGTGGCGGATCTGGGCTGGTGGGCGGGCGAGCGCATCGCCGCAGATCGCCTGGCGCTGTGGCTCGGCCTGCGGCTGACCGGGGCGCAGCAGGATGCGCAGGCGCTGGCCCGGGCCGGCTGGGCCGCGCGGCGGCTGATGGGTGGGCCGCCGCCAGATGCCGGGGGCTGGCAGGCCGGGCTTGCCGCCTTTCTGGGCCGCGCGGCGGGAGAGAGCGGCAGCGCCGCCGCCTTGGCCGAGGTAATGGCACCGATGGGCGGGCTGCATCCGCTGGTGCAGGCCTGCCTGCTGTTCCATGCCGCCCGGCTGCTGCGCCCCGGCCCGACCGGCGATATCGAGGCCGCCATTCTGGCCGCGCGCCATGGCGCAAGCTGCCTGCCGCCCGAGGCGGGGGCGCTGTTCCTGCCACTGGCGCTGGCGGGATCAGCGGGTCTGCGCGCCCATGGCAGCGCCGAGGCCCGGCTGGCGGGCTGGCTGCGCGGGGCCGAGGCCGCCTGCCACAGCGCGCTGGCGCATCTGACCCGGCTGAGCGCCTGGCAAGACCGGGCGGCGGCAGCGCTGGCCGATCTTCAGGGCCGCACGCCGCAGGCGATGCAGGCCGCGCTGATCAGCTGGCCTGCCCTGTCCGTGCCGCTGGCCATGGCCGACAGCGGCGCGAGCCGCGCCGCCGTGCAGCGCAATCTGGATCTGATGCAGGCGCGCGGCCTGATCCGCGAGATCACCGGCCAAAGCCGTTACCGGGTCTGGGCCGCCCGGATCTGAGGACGCTCCGGCCCGTCGGCCTCCACCCGGTCGAAGTCCGACCTGTCCCGGCCCTCGGGCGGGGGGATCCGGCTTTGCGCGACAACCCGGTTGCGCCCCTCGGCCTTGGCCTGACGGCAGGCGGCTTCGGCCATGGCCAGCAGCGTGGCCAGCGGCCGTTCTTCGGCACTGGCGGCAACCCCGATCGACACGCTCACCGGCTGCGCCCCGGCCTGCACCTGCCGATGCACACCCTGGCGCAGCCGTTCGGCCACGCTCTGCGCCACCTCCGGCCCGGCCCCCGGCAGCAGGATCACGAATTCCTCGCCGCCATGCCGCGCCGACAGATCACCCTGCCGCAGCGCCGCCCGGATCGCCTCGGCCACATCATGCAGCACCCGGTCGCCCATGGCATGGCCCAGATCGTCATTCACCGCCTTGAAATGGTCGATATCCAGATAAAGCAGCCCGCCCCGCACCGGCCCCCTCACCTGCCGCGCCAGCCCGCGCCGGTTCAGCAAACCCGTCAGCGGATCCGTCTCGGCCGCCCGGGTGCTGGCATCGAGCCGCTGCCCCACCGCCAGCATCAGCCGGTTGGTGCGCGCCATCAGCCGCCCCACCTCATCCTGAAACTCGCCGGGCAGCAGCGGTGCCGCCCCCTCGGCCTCGAACAGGCGCAGCGTGGTTTCGATCCGGTAGAGCGGCTGCATCACCGCCCGCAACGCGAGCAGCGTGGCCACGGTGCCCAGCAAGGTCGCGGCGAGCAACAGCAGCAGCACATCCAGATGCGCCGACAGCGGCCCCGCCCCGATCAGCACCTTGCCGATCAGCACGATCAGCGGCAGATGGATGCCCAGAAAGGCCAGCAGAAACATCTTGGCGGTAAAGCTGCGCGGAAACAGCCGGTTGAGCCAGGTATAAAGCCGCATCACTCCTCCGCACATGGGCGGGCCTCCGGGACCGTGGCCCGATCCTGCCCTGCAACCCTTTACAAAGGGTTACAGACCACGCCCTGCCGCCACAAGGGGCGGTCTGCCGTCCGGGGCCGGCTCCAGCCCCAGCAGATGGTCCAGCGACAGCCGCCCCGGCCCGGCAGCGATCAGCCCCAGACAGCAGGCCGCCCAGAGCCCATGGGTCACCCAGGCCTCCGGGTAGACAAAGGTCTGGATCACCAGCGTCATCACCAAGAGCGCCAGCGCCGCGCCGCGCGTGGCCAGCCCCAGCACCAGCAGCACCGGCAGCACATGTTCGGCCAGCGTGGCCAGCACCGCCGCCCAGTGCGGCGGGATCAGCGGCAGCGCATATTCGTATTCAAACAGCACATAGGTGGCCTCGGTGATGCGCAGCCCCTCCACCTTGGTACGGGCCGAGGCGAAGAACACCGCCGCCGGAAACAGCCGCAGCAGCAGGGCGGGCAGATCCCAGGGCAGGGCGGCACAGAGCCGGTTGAACCGGATCAGCAGGGGGCGGATCATGGTGTGTCTCCAGAAAGGGGAAGGGGGTCAGAGGGAGGTGCCACCAGCACCCCCGCCCGCGCCAGCCGCAGCAGGATCGCGCCCGGATCATGGCCGGGCTGGTCGCGCTGCGCCGCAGCCCCCGCCTGCATCAGCGGTGCCCCGGCCAGCAGCGCCGCGACAAAGGCCGCATCGCCCGGTGCCAGCCGCCAGACCGGCACCTCCTGCGCCGCCGTGCGCAGGATCAGCGCCACTTCCGGCACCGCAGGATCCACCGGATCCGCGCCACCGCCCGGCTGATGCCGGGCCCAGATCGACACGATGGCATGGGCGCTGCGCAACAGCGTGACCGAAGGGTGCAGCGCCACGCGGGCCACATCGGCGCGCGCCGCCAGCTGCGCCAGATCCGCCGGGCCCAGGGCTGCCCCATCAGCGGCATGATAGGCCTGCCCGCGCGCCAGTTCGAGCCGGGCGACATCGGCCAGATAGGGGAGACCCGCCAGCGGCGCAAACCCGGCCAGAAACGCCGGAAACTCGGCACCCCATTGATGCAGGATCGGGCTCTGTGGCGGATGGGCGGTGCTGAACAGCGGTGCCAGCGCGGCAAAGAATTCGTCCCCCAGCAATTGCGCGATCACCGCAAAACGGCTGGCCAGTGCCCGCGACAGGCTCTGCGTCACCGTATTGCGATAGACGGCAAAGCGCAGCGCCGCCTCCTCCGGGGCCGAGGCGCATATCCCGGGCGGCAGTCCGCCCTGGACCAGCCCGGCCTGAAACGCCGCCAGAAACCCGGCGTGACCGGCAGGTGGCTCAGCAGGCAGCGGCATGACGCGGCCCCCCTCGGGCGGCCAGATCCGCCGCCGCCAGACCTGCCGCCGCCAGAATCCCCCCTGCCCGGGCCGCCTCGGCCAGAAGCTGCGGGAAGTCGGGCAGATCATTGTCCCATTCGATCAGCGTCGGCTGCGCGCCGATCTGCGCGATCACCTCTGCATAAAGCGCCCAGACCGGATCGGCGACCGGCCTGTCATGCGCATCAATCAGCAGCGGCCCCGAAGGCAGCGCCTCGGCCGCATGGCCGCCCAGATGGATCTCGCCCACGGCGTGCAGCGGGAAATCATCCAGATAGGCGCGCGGATCCTGCCGGTGATTGGTGCAGGACACAAAGACATTGTTCACATCCAGCAAGAGACCACAGCCGGTGCGCCGGGCGATCTCGGCCAGAAACGCCGTTTCGGGAATGCTGGATTGCGCGAACAGCAGATAGGTGGAGGGGTTCTCCAGCAGCATCCGCATCCCCAGCGCCTCTTGCACCTGATCGATATGGTCACAGACCAGCGTCAGGGTTTCGGGCGTATAGGGCAGCGGCAGCAGATCGTTCAGATAGGCCGCGCCATGGCTGGACCAGGCCAGATGTTCCGAAAAGCTCTCGGGCTGATAGCGGTCCACCAGTGCGCGCAGCCGGGCCAGATGCGCCGGGTCCAGCCCGCGCGCGCCCGCAACCGGCAGGCCGCCGATCGACAGGCCCACCCCATGCAGCGACAGGCCGTAATCGGCACGCAGCGCCGCCAGCATGGCATGGGGCGGCCCGCCCGCCCCCATGTAATTCTCGGCATGCACCTCAAAGAACCCCAGCGCCGGGCGCAGGCCGCGGATGGCTGCAAAATGTTCGGGTTTGAAGCCAAGGCCGGGCAGCGGGGGCAAGGTGGAAGCAGGGGCAGGCAGCATGGCAGCACCTCTGATCGGAGAAGGGTGGGGTGATCGGGGAAAGAGGGGGGAATGTGGCCGGGGGATCCGCTGTCCCCCGGCCTGCGGTCTCACATCTTGACCGGCTCCAGGCTGCCCATGCCATGCGGGGTCTGCATGGTGGTGCAGGTGCCCGCCGGCACCAGCTTCCAGGCATTGCCCTGATAATCCTTGGTCGCGGTGCCCGCGCAGCTGGTTCCGGGGCCCGCCGCGCAGTCATTCTGGCCCGCCATGGCCACACCATAGCATTTTTCCATCTCGCCCTCGGCGGCCGCCTGGCCTGCGGCCAGGGTCAGGGCGGTGGCCAGCGAAGCCGTCAGGCTAAGGGCAGTGGTCATCTTCATGGATCGTCCTCCGGGATATGGGCCGGACCTCATGTCCGGGCCTCCGAAGATCCATTCGCCGCCCAGCCCCCCGGCATTACACGCGTTACAGACGGTCACGAACTGGTGTTCATCCGCCCCTCGTGCCCGGGTCAGATAAACAGGAAATCCGCAACGCCAAGCTCTTGCGCATCGACATTCTCGAATGTCAGACGGGTGCCTCCCGTACCGACCAGCACAACGGCGCGCGATCCCTGGTCCAGGATGGTCAGCCCCTCAAATCCACGCGCCAGCCCGGAAATGACGACGACATCACTGCCGATGACGAAATCATGCAGCACGTCTCGTCCCGACGTCCTGCCGAAATGGAATTCGTCCCGACCGCCGCCCCCCCAGAGCGCATCGTTTCCAGCCCCGCCGAGCAGCGTATCCGCCTGCAATCCGCCATAGAGACTGTCATCCTCGGTCCCGCCGGACAGACGGTCCCTGTCTGCCCCGCCGAACAGCTCATCATGGCCCGCATCCCCCGTCAGCCGGTCCTCGCCAAGGCCGCCATACAGGGTATCGCCACCGGTCTGCCCGTTCAGCGTGTCATTGCCATCATCGCCATAGAGGCTGTCCTGCCCCTTGCCACCAGAGACCAGATCCGCATTGGCCCCGCCCCGCAGCCTGTCCTGTCCGTCCCCACCGGACAGGCGATCCTGGCCTGCCCCGCCGAACAGCTCATCAGCCCCGTCTTCCCCCAGCAGCCGATCATCATCGACGCCGCCATAGAGTGCATCGTCTCCGGCCTGCCCTCTCAGGGTGTCATCCCCGCCATTGCCATAGAGCCGGTCCCCCGAACCGCCCCCATAAAGGTCATCATCATCGGTGCCACCGTAAAGCCGGTCCTGCCCGTCCTGCCCCCTGAGCAGGTCATCGCCATCGCCGCCATACAGCGAATCTGCCCCGATACCGCCTGTCAGCGTGTCATTTCCACCGGCCCCATACAGCCGGTCGCTGCCATTGAGGCCGCGCCGCAGATCAGCCCCCGGGCCTCCCGTCCAGATGACGGGACTGTCCTGCCCATCGTCCAGATTGCTGAGCCCGACCGGGGCAACGACCAACCCGTCATAGGCGGGATCCGAAGAGACCACCGCAGTCAGAAGATCAAAGACCACGGCCCCATCATCGCGGTAATCATCAAGACCCCGGATATGCACCTCTTGCCACTGGTCCCAGTTTTCGGCATCAAAAACCAGATTTGCGGTTTCCACGACAGCTTCCGACGGATCCGACACAGAAAAACTCAGCATGACGTCACTGACCGGGCGTGTCGCCAACCGCATCAGGACAACCGCCCCCGAACCGTCTTCACCCGTGGTGCCATCACCCAGCCGCGTCGCCACGACGGGCCCCCCCGCCACAGGCGCCACGGCATCGCTGTGCAGAAGCTCGACGGTCCCGTGCCCGTCGGTATACCGGGCCCGCACAGAGATCTGGGTGAACAGATCCTCCAACGCGAGGGCATAGGTGGCGCTGGTCTGCCCTGCGATCGCAACACCGTCGTGATACCATTGAAACTGCCAGGATCCCGCTGAAATCCCGTCACCATCCGTGATGGAGGAGACATCCGCTTCCAGAATCTGCCCCAGCACAGCGTCTCCGGCAATCTCGACCGACCCCGCCGGAATATCGTTGCGGCCGAACACCTGTGCGTAAATGCCGGTGCCCGAGCCATCCTGCCCATCGGACACCCAGGCCACTTCGAAGGCCCCTCCCTCAAGCGCGGTGACCACAAATGCGTTCTGATTGCCCTGGCTGTGGCTGTTGACCCGAAAAGCGGCCCCCAAGGCGGTACCTTCACCCGAAAAGACCTGCGCAAAAACGCCGGACAGGGACCCATCGGGGGCCGTCCAGACCACGACAAATCCGCCATCCTCCAGCGCCGTCAAAGAGCGCCCGGGCAATGTCAGCGGGTCACCGACTGCATTGCTGTCTGAATCGTATATCTGGGCGGAAATCTGCGCACCGGATGCGGCGGTCGACGCGACGACAAAACCGCCGCCCTGCAGGACCGTTATCGCCGGACTGCGGGCATCGAATGTGGCCCCTTCGGCCACCCCCTGCGCGTCAAAGGCCTGTATATGCGTCACCGGATTGAAATAACTGCTCCGCCAGGCAAGAACAAACCCTCCATCCGGCAAAACCGTGACATCGGGAAAGGCCACGGATGGATCATCAAAGATATAGTCCCCGACCAAGGCAGCCTCGCCAAGCGGGTCCCCGTCGGCATCCCGCAACCGCATGAACACCCCACCCCCGGCACTCCGGTCGGTCCAGGTTTCCAGGATCTGGCCGTCAGCAAGGGCTGTCATATCCGTCTGCGCGACACTGCCCGCAAAGATATCGGAACGTTGGCTGCCATCGGCATCCACCAGCATGCCAAAGGTATTGCGCGGCCCCATATGGTCTTCCCACACCATCCAGGTGACCAGAAAGCCGCCATCGGCAAGCGGCGACACCGTGGGGGCCACGATAGACAGGAAGTCCGGCGGTGGAAACGGGCCGATCTGGATTTTCACCGGCTCTCCGTCCACGCTGCCATCTGCCTGAAAGAACTGCACTTCCAGCTCCCAGGAGGACACGCGGAACCGCGCGTATCCGTCGCCGCCCGGCACGATCAGCCCGCTGCCCTTGCTGGCAAGGAATTCACTTGCGAGGACAGTCCCGTCCCGGTCCTGCAGGACACCATATCGTCCGGACTGTGATGAGGAGTACCAGGTGATGATCTGGCGGCCATCTGCCAGCACCATGATATCGGGGCTGTGTTGTGCCCCTGCGGTCGTGGAATTCAACCGCATTTCCGGGCCATCGGCATAAGGGGTCGGCAATGAAATGATCTGTGCCATCAGCACCTCCACAATACAGGTCTCACGTCGCGCAGGCGCAACGGGATGAAATCAGGCAAGGCCCACAGCATGACATCCGCAGCGCCATAAGGATACGCCCCGCATCTTCCCAAGACCATGACAGCCCGGAAACCACTTTCGCATGATGGGCAGGCCCGGCGCAGACAATTTTTACGCATGCGCGCCATCCTGCTGTAACACGGGGCCCGCGGCGGCGAAGTGAAAGGCAAGATGCAGAACAGCGACACCGACTGGGCCGGGCTGATGCGGGCGGCCATTGCGGGGGACGGGCAGGCCTATGCCCGGTTCCTGCATGCGGTCACGCCGGTTCTGCGCCGGATCATCCGGGCGCGCGGCCAGGCGCTGCCCCCTGACAGCCATGAGGATATCGTGCAGGAGGTTCTGCTCGCCCTTCATCACAAGCGCCACACCTGGGCCCCGGATCAGCCGATCCGACCCTGGATCTATGCGATCACCCGCTACAAGGTGGTGGATGCCTTCCGCCGCCGGGGCCGGGCGCTGCATCTGCCGATCGAGGATTTTGCCGAGGTGCTGGAAGGGCCCGCAGGCCCCGACCCGCTGGCGCTGCGCGATGCCGAGGCGCTGATCTCTCAGCTGGATCCGCGCGCCGCCGATGTGGTGCGCGCGATTTCGCTGCGCGAAGAACCCGTGGCCGAGGTCGGCGCGCGGCTGAACCTGTCGGACGGGGCCGTGCGCGTGGTGCTGCACCGCGCGCTGAAACGTCTGGCCGAACTGGGCCGCAGGGGAGAGCCATGAGCACCGAAGACCTGATCCAGAGACTGGCCGCCGCCGCTGCCGCCACCCCACTGAACAGCCGGGCCATTCCGGGGCTGGCGCTGGCGGGGCTGGCGCTGGCGGCGGTGCCGATGCTCTGGGCGCTCGGGCTGCGGCCCGATCTGGCGGCAATCCTGGTGCAGCCGCTGCTCTTGGCGAAATCGCTGCTGCCGCTGCTGCTGGCGCTGCCTGCCGGGGCGGCGGCGCTGCGCCGGGCCCGACCGGGTGCGCCCCCGGCCTCTGGCCTGATCTGGCCCGGGGGGGTGCTGGCGCCGCTGCTGGCCGCCGCCCTGTGGCTCTGGGCGCTGGCCGTCACACCCCGGGCCGATTGGGGCGGCGCACTGATCGGCCAGACATTGCCGCAATGCCTGGCCGCGATCGTGACACTGTCGGCCCTGCCGCTGGCGATCAGCCTCTTTGCCCTGCGGCGCGGTGCCAGCACCACGCCGCATCTGTCGGGGGCGCTGGCCGGGTTGGCCTGTGGCGGCATCGCCACCGCCGCCTATGCGCTGCATTGCACCGAGGATCACCCGCTGTTCTACATCACCTGGTATGGCTGCGGCATCGGCCTGTCGGCCGGTCTCGGGGCGCTGGCCGGGGGCAGGCTGTTGCGCTGGTGATCAGACCCAGCGCCCGATGGCGGTCAGCCGCGCCACATCGGCGCGCAGCGCATCGGCCTTGTCGCGCAGGGTGAAGCTCGCGCTTGACACCCGGGGCGGC
This sequence comes from Gemmobacter fulvus, assembly GCF_018798885.1. Taxonomy (NCBI): domain Bacteria; kingdom Pseudomonadati; phylum Pseudomonadota; class Alphaproteobacteria; order Rhodobacterales; family Paracoccaceae; genus Gemmobacter; species Gemmobacter fulvus. Next base: position 21,215 of record NZ_CP076366.1, read on the forward strand.
ATCCAGCACCAGACAGGACAGCACATTGGCCAGCGCCACCCCCGACAGCCGCGGCACCGCCGCGAAGGCCGCGGGATAGACCCAGCTGGTCGGCCCCGAGGTCGCCCCGGACTGGGTCTGGGTGCAGATCTGCGTGCCATCGGCAAAGCGCACATACTCGCCATTGGCATTGCTGCCGCGCTCCATCACCGCGCCGGTGGGCAGGCCCGCGCTCTGGCTCACCGTGCCCAACAAACGGCCCGAATGGGACATCTCGTTCCAGCGCGACCAGCCTGCCGCCCCCTGCGAACGAAAGAACATCTGACCATGGCCCGCGCCGACATAGGTGCAGAAGATCTGTGTCCAGTTGGTCAGCGAGCGCCGCAGATTGAGCAGCGCCCCCGCCGAGGAAACCGGGTAATTGTTGCCCGATGTATTGCTGGCTGTGGAATTGAAATAGGAACAGCCCGCTGCCCAGCGTATCGAGATTGTCTGCGCTGCCCAGCGGGATCGGTACGCCCAGCCCGAAATCCCCGGTTTTCAGCAGCCGCCCCGCCGTGGTGTCGGTGGTGCCCTGCGTCACCGCCGTGCCCGCCAGCGGTACCGACAGCGACAGGGCACTGGCGCTCAGCAGCGCGCGCTGGATGCCGCCAGTGGCAAAGCCGATCTGATCCGCCGCCGGACGGCAGAGGCCGGTATCGGCATCGCCGGCAAAGCCGAGGCCCGGTGCCCCCGCCGATCCCTGTGCCACCAGCAGCCCCTGCGGCGCCAGCACCCGGCCCGTCTCGGCCTCGGCGCGCAGGGCCTCGGCAAAGCTGCCGCCATCGGCACTGACCTTGACCGAAAAGTCATTGCTGCCCACCAGCCCCAGTTCGGCCCGGCCGGACCAGCCGCTCTGGAACAGCAGGCTGGCCGTCGCACCCGGACCGGCCTTGTTGATCTTCATCTGATGCCCGTCGCCCACATGGCTGAACAGCGTGGCCGCCGCCGCCACCGCCACACGGTTGGTCGCATCGGCGCTGGTATTGATGCCCAGTTCAGAGAACAGTTGCGGCTCTTCAACCGGGGCGCGCCAGTGCACGCCGTCAAACACCACCGTCACCGCCTCGGCCAGAACATGCGCCGACCAGCCCGGCTGCGGCGCAAAGAACTGCCAGCCCCCGGCCTCGTGCAGGGCAATCGCGCCCTCTTGCCCGGCCCAGGGCCCGCCCGCCTCGGCGGCCACGATATACCGCGCCCCTGCCCCGGGGGCTGCGGGCGGCACGGTCAGGCTGCGATCCGTGACCACCAGCTGCACCAGCACATCCAGCAGCCGCAGCGCCTCGTTATGCGTGACGTGTTTCTGTGCCTGTGAAGGCTGGATATAAGGCAGGTTCAGCACTGCCGAGACATCATCGGGCATCCAAAAGACCTCGCGGAGGGAAAGGGGGCCAGTCTAGGGCGGGATTGGTTACCCTGCCCGTGAAGACAGCGCGCGCTGGTCGGCCTGCTGGCGCAACACCGCCGGTTGCGGCCCCGGGCCACCCGCCCCCGGCAAAAACCCTGTGACAACCCCCGCCCCGCCGCCTATGTTCGCGCAAAGCCTTTTCCGCAGGTCTGGCCAATACCGCCCGCCTGCCTGACGCCCAGAGAGACCCTGATGCCCCTGCCTGATCCTGCCCTCACCGCCTCCGGCACCCTTGTTCATATCGGGGCCGGCAGCGGAGAGCGGCTGGCGGCACAGCAAAGCTCCGGCCTGTCACGCATCGTGCTGGTAGAGCCGGATCCCGAACTGGCCGCCGCGCTGATCCGCCAGACCCGCGACGAACCCCGGATCGAGGTGCTGCCGCTGGCGGTGGCTGGCGCAGATGGCGAGGCCACGCTGGAGGTGATGAATTTCCCCGATCTGAGCAGCCTGCGCCGCCCGAATGCGGCTCTGCGCGGCCTGTTTCCGGGGTTGCGCGCCCGCGCCCAGCCGGTGGTCGAGGTGCTGTCGCCCGCGACGCTGCTGGCCCGGCTCGGCCCGCTCGACCAACCGCTGCATGTGATCCTTGAAGCAGCGGGCGCCGAGCAGGAGATCCTGACCGGCTGGAAGGCCGCCGGGGCGCTGGCGCAGATCGACCGGCTGGAACTGCGCTGCGGCGAAGAGCCGTTCCATGACGGGGCCGCCGGACGCGCCGCGCTGGAAAGCTGGCTAGTCGCCGAAGGGTTCGCGCTGGACCGCCGCGATCAGACCGACCCGGACTGGCCGGTGCTGCATCTGCGTGCCGATGCCCATGCCCGCGCCCAGACCGCCGCGCTGACCGAGGCCCGCACCGCCCTGCAGGCGCTGGAAAGCCGGGCGCAGCAGGCCGAAACCGCGCTGACCGAGGCCGAGGCGCGCGCCCATGCCGCAGCCGCCAGCGCCGCCACCCGGCTTGCGGCGCTGGAACAGAGCCTTGCCGAGGCACAATCGGCCCTCGCCGCCAAGGACGCCAGCCTGAGCGAGGCCGAGGCCCGGATCAGCGGCACGACCGACCGCGCCACCAGCCTCGACACGGCGCTGGCCGAGGCGAAAATCGCGCTGGCGACCAAGGCCACCGCGCTGGCCGAGGCCGAGACCAAGCTCAAGGCCGCAACCGAACGTGCTGCGACCCTCGACAAGACCCTTGCCGAGACAAAAGCCGCGCTGGCGGCCAAAGCCACCGCGTTGACCGACGCCGAGGCCAAACTCAAAGCCGCCACAGACCGCAGTGCCGCCCTTGACAGAACCCTGACCGAGACAAAAGCCGCACTGGCCAGCAAGACCACCTCCCTGGCCGAAGCGGAAAAGCTGGCAACCAGCCGCAGCACCCGCATTGCCGAGCTGGACAAGACCATCGCCACGCTGCGCAACCAGCTCTCGCAGGCCAATGAGGATCTGAGCCGGAATGCGTTTGATCTGCGCAGTACCCGCAATGAGCTTGGCCTGGCGTTGCGACTTCAGACGACCGCTCAAAGCGAGCTTCAGGAGCTGCGGCAGCGCTATGAGGCCGTGCAAGCCATCAAGCAGGAACAGGATGACCTGCTGCGGCAACTGACCCCCCGCCTGCACGAAGCCGCCCGGCAATTGCAGAACTTCGCGCTTGCAGAGGCAAGTGCCGCTGAGACCGCGCTGAGGCAACAGCCCAGCAAAGCTCTGCCCGGAAAAAAGGCGAGGAAAATCAAGGCATGATCCTCTGCCTGCATAGCCAGCACCTCCTCGCGGCGCAGCGGCGCACAGAGATGAGCCCGTTGAGAAAGACTCGGCAATGAGCAAGACAAAGCGCAAGTCGAAAGATGCGGCCTCCAAGAGCAGGGCCGCTCAAAATCCGATTCTGTCCGATCTGCCGCAGACATATGCCCAGATCGCGCCGCAGACTGCCGCAGCTCTCGCCCAAAGCATCGAAGAGGCGCTGACCCTGCTGTCTGGCCGCACGCGCCATATGGAACTTCAGGCCGATATGCTTGCCGCACATCAGGCGGCGCCCCTGCCCAGCCTGCTGGCCCGATGCGAATCGCTGCTAGAGGCACAGAACGGCTCACCCGCCGCCCCGCTGCGTCTTGTGCATGGCTTTGCCTGCACAGGGGAGGCGGAATTTGCGGCACTGCTCGGCTTGGTGCCCAATCTTCGGCTGCTGCCGGGCCTGGACCCGTTTCATACCTTCGCCGGCGCCGGAATGGCACCACAGCCCAGCGATATCTTTGGCCAGGTGCTGGCACAGCCTGCCGCATCGCAGATGCAGACGGACAGCCGGGCCATGCAGGAAGACGCTGTCAGCGCCGCGCTACACGCCCTCCACGCCGGGCATGAGCGGCAGGGTCTCCATCTGATCATGCGGTGCTACAGCCAGTCCCGCTACGACGCCGCACCCGCAGGACCAGACCTGCACCGACTGCTCGAATCCTCTCTGGCCGGGGCTGAAGCCCCTCCAGTCTGCGGTCTGGTCATGGTCTGCCATCCGCTGCTGTCCTACCTGCGGGCGCAGGCACGCGGGCAGCTGCATTTCCAGCCGACAAGTCTGGAAAATTACGCAATGCGCTATCTGGCCTTTCTGGCCGATCATGCTGCCCTGCCGATCATCACGGCCGAAGATATCGCCGATGCCCCTGAGCGCAGCCTGCACTGGATCGCACAGCATCTGCACCTCACGCTGCCGGATGATCTGGCCGCCCGGATCGAACTGGCCACCGCTCTTGCTCCCCAACGCTCGCCTGAAGCCGTCCCGGGACTGCTGCTTGTCTATGGCGATGGCACCCCCGCGACCGAAGAGCCCCTGGACAGCCCCGCATACCTGACCCTGTGTGATCGGCTTGGCTATGCGCCCGACAAGTTGCCAGCAACGGCACACCCTTCCGCCCAGACGGATGCCATGCCGCCTACCGCCCCGCGCCGGGCGCTGCCATCCCATGCGTCCGGCAACTCACGCGCCCGGCTCAGTAGTTTTCTGCCCCTGCTCGCGCGGGTCACCCGGGATACAGCACAGCCCTCCCCCTTGTTGATCCCTGCCGCACAGCTTCTGGATGTCAGCGATCTGGTCAGACTTGTAGAAACCTGTCTCGACAGGCCGGAAGGATTTTACGAAGCACTGGATCAGACCTCCCGGCAGCTGCCGCCGCAGGACAGCGCATTGCTGTTCCTGAGCTGTGCTGCCCATTTTGCCGCAAAGGGCGAAAACATTCATGCTCTGGGTCTGTTGGCCGAAGCGACAGATACCATTCCTGCCGATGCGCGCCCGCTGCGCCTGCTGGCCGCCGATCTGTATCTGCGGCTGCGCAAACCGGATATGGCGCTGACCTTGCTGTCAGGCGATGCCCTGAGTGGCCCGTTGCAAATGGGTGCCCCGCAGCGTCAGGCGCTGCAAGCCGCCATCGGCAATCATGCGCCTGCTGCGGTGTCTGAACATGGCCATGCCCTGCTTCTGTCGCACCTGGCCGCTCACCCCCCGGTGCCCGCCGCAGACCGGCCCCGCGTGATGATCGAGATCGGCACCACACGCGAGCGTGTGCCCGGACAGGGCTCTACGGAAAAACTGGCCCGCTATTGCGCCGAGCACGGCATGGAATTCATCACCGTCGATATGGACCCGCGGAATTCCGCTGTCGCCCGCCGCATGTTCCGGCGACTGGGTCTGCCCTTCCGCGCCGCCACGGCCAAGGGCGAGGATTTTCTTGCCGCGTGGCAGAGCCAAATCGATTATGTGTTCTTGGATGCCTATGATTTTGACCATGGCAAGCACAGTGAACTGCGCCAAAGCCGATATGAAAGTTTCCTCGGCAGCCGCATTGAGGATGCCCAATGCCACAAGATGCATCTCGACTGTGCCGTCAGCCTGGTTGAAAAGCTCGCCCCTGACGGGGTGATCTGTTTCGATGACACTTGGCTTGATGCGGACAAGGCCTGGACCGCGAAGGGCAAAACCGCGATGCCCTATCTGCTTGCGCATGGGTTCCGTGTTCTGGAAGCGCATAATAACGCGGCCCTGCTTCTGCGTGGATAATGGCGCTGGGAAGAGGCAACAGCACACTCTTGGCGACAACAGGCACAGCCCCCATATCACTTGCGCATGCCCTGGCCCCATCCGGTCGCGGGGGCCGCGCGTCTATGTGTTTCCGTCTCTGTGCCCCTTTATAGAGTGATCGCCATACCATGCCTCAACTGACCCGCTTTCAGGATCTGCATCGCGGCGAAAGGGCCGTGATCGTCTGCAACGGCCCCTCGCTCAATCAGATGGATCTGAGCTTCCTGCGCCATGAGTTGGTGATTGGCCTGAACAAGATCCATCTCGGGATGGAGCGCTTCGGTTTTGCACCGCGTTATCTGGTGGCGGTGAATGCGCGGGTGGTCAAACAGGCCCGGGCAGAGCTGGCGGCGCTGACCGCGATCAAGTTCATCGGCGCGCGGGCGGCGGCCCATCTGCCAGAGGATGCCTTCACCTATCATGTGCCGGTGCTGAATCCGCCGGTGGTGTTTTCGCGCGATCTGACGGTCGGCGTGCGCGAAGGCGGCACCGTCACCCATGCCGCGCTGCAGATCGCCTGGTATATGGGGTTCACCGAGGTGGTGATCATCGGCATGGACCACCGGTTCACCTATCAGGGCGCACCGCATGAGACGCGATTCCTCGACGGTCCGGACCCGAATCATTTCAGTGCCGATTACTTCGGCAACCAGTCTTGGGACAATCCGGATCTCGCCCGCTCCGAGGCCTCTTATGCCGAAGCCCGCCGGGTCTATGAAGAAACCGGGCGCCGCGTCCTTGACGCAACCCTGGGTGGTGCCTGTCAGGTCTTCCAAAAAGCGGATTACCGACAGGTTTTCGACGTAAACTGACATCTTGGGCCCCTGCCTGCGGCCCAAGCGGTTCAGAACACAACTCTGCCCAATTTTCAGCCATTCCGCCTCTGGCGCCGCGTTTCCTGCGGAAACCCGCCCAAAATTGCGGTGAAGGTCGTAATTTATGGACAAGTTCCTGCCACAGGTCTATTCGGAGGGCGTATTCATAATCTGTTGTTACGTGTCTCCTGGATGTTCCGGGATCTCCTGGATGTTCCGGGAATCAATTTGTACCGCCCTAACGTGGAGAACAAATCATGCGCGCAAGTATTGTGATCCGCACTTTGAACGAAGCCCAGCATCTCGACGACCTGCTGGTGATGATCGGCCGCCAGCAGACCCCCGGTCTGGAGGTGGAAACCGTTCTGATCGACTCCGGCTCGACCGATGGCACGCTCGAGATTGCCCGCCGGCATGGCTGCCGGATCACCCATATCACCAAGGCCGAGTTTTCGTTCGGACGGTCGCTGAACCGCGGCTGCGCCGCTAGCACCGGCAATATCCTGGTGTTCATTTCCGGCCATTGTGTGCCGGTCAATGTGCATTGGCTGCAAAACATGTGCCGCCCGCTGATCGAAGGCCGGGCCGCCTACAGCTATGGCCGTCAGATCGGCGATGATGACAGCAATTACAGCGAACACCGGATCTTCGCCAAATACTTCCCCGACCATTCGGCGGTGCCACAGACCGGCTTCTTCTGCAACAATGCCAATTCGGCACTGCTGCGCAATGTCTGGGACGATCATCCTTTCGATGAAACGCTCACCGGGCTCGAGGATATGGATCTGGCCAAACGTCTGGTCGGACGTGGCATGAAGATCGCCTATATCGCCGAAGCGCCGGTGTTCCACCACCATCAGGAAAGCTGGGCCTCGGTGCGCCGCCGCTTTGAACGCGAAGCGCTGGCGCTGCGCACGATCATGCCCGAAGTGCAGCTCACGCCGCTGGATCTGCTGCGCTGCCTGGCCACCAGTGTCACCGGCGACTGGCGCGCCGCCGCGCGCAATGGCGTGCGCTCGACCACCCGGCTCGACATGCTGCGCTATCGCTGGAACCAGTATATCGGCTCTTACAAGGGCAATCACGAACACCGCCGCCTGTCGCTGAAAGCGAAAGAGCGGTTCTTCTACCCACATGTCAATGAAAAGGCCGCACAAGATGACTGGCTCGGGCCGCTGCGTCGCACTCCTCCCCATGAAAGCCAACAGCCAGAGGGTTAAGGGCAAGAACTTCCGGCCCTTGCACGGCAAACCGCTGTTCCGCTGGATCCTGGATGCGCTTCTGGCCATCGACGAGATCGACGAAGTGGTGATCAATACCGATGCCCGTCATATTCTGGCGGAGAACGGCCTTGTCGAGGGCGGGCGCGTGCGCATCCGCGACCGCAAACCCGAACTCTGCGGCGATACCGTGTCGATGAACCTGATCCTCGCCGATGATATCGCGGCGGTGCCGGCCGACACCTATCTGATGACCCATACCACCAATCCGATGCTCAGCGCCGAGACGATCCATGCCGCCCTCGCGCGCTACAGCGCCGGTCTGGCGGCAGGCACGGCGGATTCGCTGTTCACGGTGAACAAGATCCAGACCCGGTTCTACCGCGAGGATGCGAGCCCGGTGAACCACGACCCCGACAACCTGATCCAGACCCAGGATCTGGAGCCGTGGTTCGAAGAAAACTCCAACCTCTACATCTTCTCGGCCCCCAGCTTTGCCACCACGAAAGCGCGCATCGGCAAGAAGCCCCTGCTGCATGTGATGGACAAGATGGAAGCCGTGGATATCGACACCCCGGAAGACTGGGCGCTGGCCGAAGCCGTGGCATCGCTGCGCAGCCCCCGCAAAGAGGCCGCCGAATAAATGAAAGACGTTCTTGTTACCTGCCCGCCGATGCTGGGCCAGATTGGCCTGTTCATGGACTATGCTGCCGAACGCGGGCTGAAGCTGCACCCCGCCAAGGTTACCCAGACTCTGAGCGAAGACGAGCTGAAGGCACTGCTGCCCGGCTATGATGGCTGGATCATCGGTGATGACCCGGCCACCCGCGCGGTGTTTGCCGCAGGCCAGACCGGTCGGCTGACCGCAGCGGTGAAATGGGGCATCGGCGTCGACAATGTCGATTTCGCGGCTTGCAAGGATCTGGGCATTCCGATCATCAATACCCCGATGATGTTCGGGGCCGAAGTGGCCGATGTGGCCACCGCCTTTGTGATCGGCCTCGCGCGCGAGCTGTTCCTGATCGACCGCAGCGTGCGCGCGGGCGGCTGGGTCAAACCGGCGGGCATCAGCCTTGTGGGCCGTCGCTGCGGCGTGGTCGGGCTTGGCGATATCGGCCGCAACACCGTCACGCGCATGCAGGCGCTGGGGCTGAAGGTCGTGGCCTATGATCCGGGCGTGCAGGGCGATGCGGGCATTCCTGGTCTGGAACGCGCCGCCTGGCCCGAGGCGGTGGAAGATCTGGATGTTCTGGTGTTCACCTGCGCGCTGAACAAACACAATTTCCACATGCTGAACGCCGAGGTTCTGGCGCGCTGCAAACCCGGTATCCGCATCGTCAACGTGGCCCGCGGCCCGCTGATCGACGAGGCGGCGCTGATCGCCGCGCTGCAATCGGGCCATGTCCATTCCGCCGCCCTGGATGTGTTCGAGGTGGAACCGCTGCCGATGGACAGCCCGCTGCGCCAGATGGAACGCTGCATCTTCGGCACCCATAACGGCTCCAACACCATCGACGGCGTGATCCGCGCCAGCCACACCGCCATTGACCGGCTTGCCGGTTTTTTCTGATCGCAGACCAAGACCAACGGGATTTCTAAAGATGACGCAAAAAGTCCTGCTCCTCACGGATAGCCGGGGCGTTCACAAGCCCGCGGGTTCCACGCATCAGCTGTATGCAGAGCGCCTTGCAAAAACGCCCGGCATACAGCTCACCTCCCTGCGTTGTCCCTATAAATGGACAACCATCCCCGATCTCCTGCATGTGCTCGATACTCTGGGCGCAGACAAGTTCGACCATGTCATCCTGCATGGCGGGATCGTCGATCATTCTCCCCGCGGCCAGTCCAGCATGATGGAAGGCCTTCTTGACCCGGTGGAAGTTACACCGGAGCAGGAGGTGCAGAGCCTGCTGGCCTCGCGTGATTTCAGCAAAAAGAAGATCGTCAACAAAAAGCGCCCCCTTCTGGAAGCCATCTTTGGCAAAAAGGCCGTTGCCGAGCATTTTTCGACACCTTTTGCAGAGACATATGAAGGCGAAGCCACAATCAATCTCTATAGCAAAGAGATGTTGCAGAATGCTCTGCTGCCCAAGCTTCAGGCCATTCCGAACCTGATCTTCATCAGCTCCAACACGTTCGCCCGTGGCTGGGAAGGCGACTATCCCAAGCCGCGCCCCGAAAATATCTACATGATCGAAGACTATTCGCGCATCCTGTGCGAAGGCCTGCCCCGGACCATCAATCTGCACCAGTGGAATGAAACCCAAGTGCGGAAGTTCACCTGTGACAACCTGCATCTTACCAAAGAGGGCAGTGACTGGATCTATCTGCGCGTTCTGGAAGAGCTTGGCCTGCGCAAGCGGGACTATTTCGTGAATCGCCGATCCATCTGGCCGCCGAAAACACCAACCCCCTGGCCTTTGGCCGGGGTGGCAGATCCTGCGGCACTGAGCTCGATCAAGATGGAACAGCAATCCCCGCTGTCTGCCAGGAACGTGGACGATCTGCGCAAGAAGATGGGGGTTGGCACCGGACCGCTTGCCAGCCTCGTCATCGGCTTCCGCTTCGGGGATGACGGCGATGACAGCCGCCGCGAGAACATGCGGCATCTGGTCGGCTATCTGCAGAATACCTATCCTGATGCCTTCGACATCCTGTTGGTGGAACAGGACAAGACCCGCAAGTTCGATGCCGATGGCGTCTTTGCAGACTGCCGCTACGAATTCCTGTACAACCCGAATGCCTACAACCGCGGCTGGCTCTATAACGTTGCCGCAAAACACTTCACCATGGCCAAAGTCGTGGGCTTCCTTGATACGGATGTCATTCCGGGTGCAAATTTCCTGGATTGCATCCTCGATTGTCAAAATGATTTCGACATCATCTCTCCCAATCGTAGCCTGTTCTATGCCAGCGAGGCCCAGACCGAAGTATTCCGCAACACGGGCCGCTTCGACGCCTTTCCGGTGACCGAAGCCAGCATCAAGAACCCGACGACCCTTGCGGGCGGGATGCTGGTCGTGAACCGCGAAAGCTTCCTCTCCATCGGCGGCTTTGAGCAGTATGTCGGCTATGGCTGCGAGGATCGCGCACTGGACGTGACGATGTTCGCCCTGCTGCCCCCCCACCGAGTGCGGATGGATTCACAAGCCTATTTCCACCAGTATCATCCGATCGTGGAATCCGAACGTGCCTATTTCCGTGACATCTATAATCACATGGCCGAACATTACCGCTGCGAATATTCGCCCGGCCTGTCGGTGACGGATTATATCCACAAGAACTGCTGCCATTCCGGGCCCGAAAAGGTGGCAGAGCTGCGCGACCTGCGCCTGCCGCATATCGGCGATCCCGATCTGTATCACGAGAATGCGCATGTCACGGTGAATGGCCTGCCGGGCCATCTGGCCACGCGCATCAAACTCGTGAAAGTGGAAAAGACCGAGCCGGTCTTCCCGCCAGAATGTGATGGCGTGAAACCCTATAATGACTCGGAAGAGCTGACCGGGAAATTTGCCAATGCCTGGGCCCCTGCGGTCAAGCGCGAGATCGCCGTCGACGACACGCGGCAATTGCAGTTTTTCTACAACCGTTACAAAGGTAAACGCTGCTTTATCATTGGCAACGGTCCGTCACTCAACGAACATGATCTTTCGCTGCTGAAGAACGAGTACACCTTTGCCGTGAACTCTTTCTACTACAAGACGCGGGAAACCGGCTTTGCACCCACATTCTTCGTGGTCGAGGACAGTTCGGTCATCAAGGAGAACCACGAAGAGATCGTCGCTTATGAGACGCCCTTCAAGTTTTTCCCGACGATCTATCAATCGCTGCATCCGAAACGGCCGGGAACCTATTTCTTCCCGCTCAATCGCGGTTTTTATGACAAGTTCAGCCCGAACTATGCCATTCCGCGGTTCTCCACGGATATCTCGAAGGTCGCTTATTGCGGGCAGTCCGTCACCTATGTGAACCTTCAGCTCGCCTATTTCATGGGCTTCACCGAAGTTTACCTGATCGGGATGGACTTCAACTATATCATTCCGGCCTCCCATGCCCGCAAAGGCGATGTCCTGACCTCTGACACGGATGATCCGAACCACTTCCACAAGGATTATTTCGGCAAGGGCAAGACCTGGAAAGACCCGAAACTCGACCGTGTGCTGATGAACTACAAAATGGCACGGCTCGTGTACGAATGTGCGGGACGCCAGATCTTCAACGCCACCAAGGGCGGGCATCTGAACGAATTCGAACGGGTGGATTATGATGGCCTCTTCGGGGGGGTAGACCGACGGTTCGCGCGTGAACCGCTGGATCTTACGCGCCCTGATGAGGCCTGGTCAAAGCTGCGCTATCCGCCGACACCGCCTGCGGCAAAACCTGCCCCTGCGCCGGCGGCCCCGCCCGCTGCCGTGTCGGCAGAGCTCGAACAGCTGCAGAAAAACTACAAGACCCTGCACGCCCATGCCCAGAAGCTTGAAGCCCGGCTCGCCGCACCGGCGGCGCCCAAACTGGCCGAGAGCGGCGATCCGCTGGAACGGCTGGCGGCCAGTCCGGCGGCAGAGGCGGGGGTGCTGTTGCTGCGCTCCTGCGCCTCGGCGCTGTTGCTTGATCCGGTTTCCGGGCTGAACCGGCTGGATACGGATCCGGCGCTGGCGGCGGCCGTGGCGCGGGCACTGGCGGCCCTGCCCGAAGGCGATGCCCTGCGCGGGCATTTCCAGCGGGTGCACGCCCATGCCGAGGCACAGCGCAAGGCCCGCCCCCGCACCACCGAGACGACGGTCGGGGCCGCGCAATGAGCGCAACGCAGGCCCGGGGTCGCGCCGCATGACGCGGCGCGCCCTCATCACCGGCATCACCGGGCAGGATGGCTCTTATCTGGCGGAACTTCTGCTGGAAAAGGGCTATGAGGTGCATGGCATCAAACGCCGTGCCTCGTCGTTCAACACCCAGCGGGTGGATCATCTCTATCAGGATCCGCATCTGGGCGATGGCCGCTTCCGGCTGCATTACGGCGATCTGACCGATGCCTCGGGCCTGACCCGGATTCTGGCGGAAACAGAGCCGCATGAAGTGTATAATCTGGGCGCGCAAAGCCATGTCGGGGTCAGCTTCGAGGCCCCCGATTACACCGCGCAGGTCGACGCGCTTGGCACTCTGCACCTGCTGGAGGCGATCCGCTTTCTGAAACGCGAGGGCGAGACGCGCTTTTACCAGGCCTCCACCTCGGAGCTTTATGGCCAGGTGGCCGAAGTGCCGCAGACGGAAACCACCCCGTTTCACCCGCGCTCGCCCTATGGGGTGGCCAAGCTCTATGCGCATTGGATCACGGTGAATTACCGCGAGGCCTATGGGCTCTATGCCTGCAATGGCATCCTGTTCAATCATGAAAGCCCGCGCCGAGGCGAGACCTTCGTGACCCGCAAGATCACACGCGGTCTGGCCCGCATCGCCCAGGGGCTGGAGCCCTGCCTTTATATGGGCAATCTCGACAGTCTGCGCGACTGGGGCCATGCGAAAGATTATGTGCGCATGCAGTGGCTGATGCTGCAACAGGATGCGCCCGAAGATTTTGTCATCGCCACCGGCGTGCAGCATTCCGTGCGCGACTTCGTGACCTGGGCTGCGACGGATCTGGGCGTCACCCTGCGCTTTGAGGGCAATGGCGTGGAGGAAGTCGCGGTGGCCGAGAGCGTGACTGGCGATCTCGCCCCCGGCATCCGGGCAAGCGATGTGGTGCTGCGCATCGATCCGCGCTATTTCCGCCCTGCCGAGGTGAACACCCTCCTGGGCAACCCCGCCAAGGCCCGCGCCAAACTCGGCTGGTCGCCACAGATCACCGCCCGCGAGATGTGCGCCGAAATGGTGGCGGCAGATCTGATGCTGGCGCGACAGGAACGGACGGCACGAGAGGCTCAATGACCAGATCCGGGCACATGCGCCTCACCGCGACGACAGCACGACTTGCAGGTTCAGGGATGATCCTCCAAAATCCTCTGCCCATCCGACTGTCGAAACAGGTTGCCGATTCAGGGGCGCAGTGATGTCTGCTGAAACTGTCTGCATCATCAATTCCATCCCGAAATCCGGCACCTATTTCACCGGGGCTCTGCTGGACCAGGCCGGGCTGCGGTCCACCGGCTATCATCTGCGCAACCAGCATTATTGGGATTGGACCCGCGCCGGATCGCTGGAAGAGATCATCCGTGACCCACAGGCGTTCCGCAGCAGCAGCACCCTTGCCGAAACGCATAGCCTGATCGGGGCGGGCTATACCTATGCCCATCTCGACCACACCGCCGAGGCAATCCAGCATCTGGCGGCTGTTCCGGCATTGCGGCACCTGTTCCTGATCCGGGATCTGCGCGCCTGCCTGCTGTCGTCGATGCGCTTTGCCGAACAGCGGCAGCAGGCGCAGTCTCCGGCCACGCCGCGCCCGCCTCTGAGCCCCGAGCGGTTCTGCGGCTTTCTGGAGACCGCGTGCAAACCCTTCATGGACGGGGCGGCACGGCAGATTGGCTGGAAAGACCATCCCGGGGTCGGGGTGTTCCGCTTTGAAGATCTGGTCGAAGCCCCTGATCCGGCGCTGCGGGCCGAAAGCTGCCGCCGACTGCTGGAGTTTTGCGGTATCGCCGTGGCGGATGCTCTGGGGATCGCAGATCGGGCCATCGCCACCCCCACCCGCACCTTTTCGGGCAGCCTCTCGGATTGGCGCAGCGTCTGGAATGCGGCCGCACAAGAACAATTTGTGGCCGCAGGTGGGCCCGCCCTGAATTCGGCGCTGGGATATGGACATGACTGACGCGCCGCAGACCATCTTTCTCGCCGGGCATCGTGGCATGGTCGGCAGCGCCCTCTTGCGCAAGCTGGAGGCCCGGCAGGCGGCGGGGGCGGCGATCCATATCGTGACGCGGACCCGGGCCGAGCTGGATCTGACCGATGCGGCGGCGCTGCGCGCCGTTCTGGCGCAAACCCGCCCGGATGTGGTGATCCTGGCCGCCGCAAAGGTGGGCGGCATCCATGCCAATGCCACCTGCCCGGCCGAGTTCATCCACGACAACCTGATGATTGCCTGCAACGTGATCCATCAGGCCCATCTGGCGGGGGTGCAGCGGCTACTCAATCTCGGCTCCTCCTGCATCTATCCGCGCGCGGCGGCGCAGCCGATGGCCGAGACGGCCCTGATGACCGGCCCGCTGGAGCCGACCAACGAACCCTATGCCGTGGCCAAGATCGCGGGCATCAAGCTGTGCGAAAGCTACAACCGGCAATATGGCCGCGATTACCGCTCGGTCATGCCGACGAATCTCTATGGCCCGGGCGACAATTTCCACCCCGAAACCAGCCATGTGCTGCCCGCACTGCTGCGCCGCTTCCACGAGGCGGTGCAGAGCGGTGCCGCCGAGGTCACCATCTGGGGCAGCGGGCAACCAATGCGGGAATTCCTGCATGTCGATGACATGGCCGAGGCCAGCCTGTTCGTGCTGGATCTGCCACAGGCCGCCTATGCCCGCGAAACCGAACCGATGCGCAGCCATCTCAATGTCGGCACCGGCACCGATCTGGCGATTGCCGATCTGGCGCGGATGATCGCCGCCATCACCGGCTTCACCGGCCAGATCCGCTTTGACACCTCCCGCCCCGATGGCACTGCGCGCAAGCTGCTGGATGTGTCGCGGCTGGCCCGGCTGGGCTGGCAGGCACAGATTCCGTTGCAGCAAGGGCTGGCCGCGACTTATGACTGGTTCCTGACCCATCAGGACACTGCCCGGCGCTGAGGCCAGGCATGCGGAGGCACCAGCATGACCCAGATGATCCATCCCGTTCTGCTCTGTGGTGGCTCCGGCACCCGGCTCTGGCCGCTGTCGCGCAAAAGCTACCCCAAGCAATTCGCGCAGCTGACCGGCGATGAAAGCCTGTTTCAGGCCTCGGCCCGGCGGCTGTCCGGCGCGGATTTTGCGGCACCCCTGGTGGTGACGGGCAGCGATTTCCGCTTCATCGTGCTGGAACAGCTGGCCGCCGTCGAAATTGCCCCCAGCGCCGTGCTGATCGAACCGCAGGCGCGCAATACCGCACCCGCCATTCTGGCCGCCGCTTTGGCGCTGGAGGCACAGGCCCCCGGCGCGCTGATGCTGGTAGCCCCCTCCGACCATGTGGTGCCCGATGCGCCGCGCTTCCGCGCCGCCGTGCAGGCCGCCGCCGCCGCCGCCCGTGCCGGGCAGATCGTCACCTTCGGCATCCGCCCGGACCGCGCCGAAACCGGCTATGGCTGGCTGGAGCTGAGCCGGCCCAGCCCCGATTTCGCGCCGGAGCCGCAGCCGCTGCGCCGCTTTGTCGAAAAACCCGATGCTGCCACGGCACAGGCGATGCTGGCGGATGGGCTGCATCTGTGGAATGCGGGCATCTTCCTGTTCACCACCACCACGCTGATCGCGGCCTTTGCCGCCCATGACCCCGCCATGCTGGAGCTGGTGCAGGCCGCCACCGCTGCCGCCCAGCCGGATCTGGCCTTCACCCGGCTGGCCCCAGAACCCTGGGCCCGGCTGGCCGATATTTCCATCGATTACGCCGTGATGGAAAAGGCGGCCAATCTGACCGTGCTGCCCTATGATGGGCAATGGTCCGATCTGGGTGGCTGGGAGGCGGTCTGGCGCGAGGCGGGGCCGGATGCGACGGGCGTGGTGACCCATGGCCCCGCGACAGCGATCGACTGTGAAAACAGCCTGTTGCGCGCCGAGGCCGACACGGTGCAACTGGTGGGCATCGGGCTGAAAAACATTGTGGCCATTGCCATGCCCGATGCTGTGCTGATCGCCGACAAGGACCGGGCGCAGGATGTGAAACTGGCCGTGGCCAGCCTGAAGGCGCAAGGCGCGTTGCAGGCCGAAAGCTTTCCCCGCGATTACCGGCCCTGGGGCTGGTTTGAAAGCCTCGCCATAGGCTCGCGCTTTCAGGTGAAACGCATCGTGGTGCATCCGGGCGCGGCGCTCAGCCTGCAAAGTCATCATCACCGCGCCGAACATTGGGTCGTGGTCGAGGGCACCGCCCGGGTGACGATCGATCAGGAGGTCCGGCTGGTGACAGAAAACCAGTCGGTCTATATCCCGCTCGGCGCAGTGCACCGCATGGAAAATCCGGGCAAACTGCCGATGGTGCTGATCGAGGTGCAGACCGGCAGTTACCTCGGCGAGGATGACATCATCCGCTATGAGGATGTCTATGCGCGCGGTCAGGGGGCCAAGGGGTGACGGACCGGCCCTGCAGATCCCCCGGATTTCCCTTGTTTCGCGTGCGAAACAGCGGTGAAACTTTGGGCAGAACACAGGTCGCCCCGGTTGTAGTCACAGGCGGAACAGGCGAAAAGCACGATACGGGGCACCCGGCGGTCCATGCGGCACCACCGGATGACTTTCGACAAGCAGAGGCACAGAATGAGCGATAGCAGCAAACCTTCTTCCGATGTGGACGCCGTGCCGACGGTCGCGCTGTTCTGCGCGCCCGGCACGCCGCCGGAAACTGCGGCCCCCCTTGCCGCAGCGGCAGAGGGGCGGCTGGCCATTCTGGCCTATGATCCGGCGGTGATTGCCGCCGCACTGGCCCGGGGGCAGCGCGCGGTGCTGCTGTGGCAAAGTGCGCGCGAGGCGCTGGCACAGGCCTTGCAGGCCGGGCAGGCCCCGGCAGCGGCGCTGGCGGATTGGGAGACCATGGCCTCGGATCTGCTCGCGCTGTATCGCCGCAACCGGCGCGGGCTGCTGCTGGTCTGTGCCGACCTGCTGACCGAGGGTAGCCCCGCCGATCTGGACGGGCTGCGCACGCAGCTGGGGCTGACCGCCGCCCTGCCCGCAGCGCCCGCCCCCGGCCCCGATCCGCTGCCCCGGCTGCTGGCCGATCTGGCCGTGCCCCGGCTGGGCGGCCGACTGCGCCAGGTGCTGACCGAACTTCAGGCCTCCAGCCTGGCACCGCTGCCCGCCGATCTTGCCCCCGAGGCGCTGGACCGCGCCGCGCAGACCCTGCAGGATCAGGACGAGATTCTGGCGCTGCATCAGGCGCAGTTGCAGCACCTAGACGGCAATGTGCAAAGCCTGCTGGCCGAGGTCGTGCATAAGCAGGGCTTCACCGCCGAAACCGCCCGGCTGACCACCGAATTTGCCGCCATCGGCGCGCAGCTGGCAGCCGAGACGCAGCGCAGCCTGCACCTGACTGCCGAACGTGATGCGGCCCGTGCCGAGCTGGCCAAGGCCCAGACGGCCACCCAAGCCGAAAAGACCCGCGCCGCCGCCCTGACTGCCGAACGCGATACGGCCCGCGCCGAGCTGACCAAGGCGCAGGCGGCCACGCAGGCCGAAAAAGCCCGCGCAACCAGCCTGACCGCCGAACGCGATGCCGCCCGCGCCGAACTGACCAAGGTGCAGGCGGCCACGCAGGCTGCGGCACAGGCCGCCGCCAAGGCCGAAAAGGCCCGCACCAGCGAGGCGGTAAAGGCCCAGACCGCGACGCAGACCGAGATCGCGCAGCAGCGGCAGCGGCTGGCCGCACAGGATAGCGAGCTGCCCCTGCTGCGCGCCCAGATCGAACAGCTTCAGGCCGAGGCCGACCGCCATCTGACCACCACAGCCCCGGATACCGCCGACCTGCGCAGCCTGGCGCAAGAGGGCGACCGGCTGCGCGAGGCGCTGATGCAGTCGGAAAAGGCCGTGTCGCGCGCTCTGGCCGAGGCCCGGGCCGAAGCCGAACGCCGCGCCCGTCTGGAAGCGGATCTGGCGCGCAGCACTGCGAGCCTGCAGGCGCTGCACCGGCAGGATCAGGATCTGATCGCCGCGCAGGACACCATCCGCCAGCTGACCGGCGACAGCGCTGGCCTGCTG
The DNA here is from genome assembly GCF_018798885.1 of Gemmobacter fulvus. Lineage (NCBI taxonomy): Bacteria > Pseudomonadati > Pseudomonadota > Alphaproteobacteria > Rhodobacterales > Paracoccaceae > Gemmobacter > Gemmobacter fulvus. The sequence goes on from NZ_CP076366.1 coordinate 39,595, forward strand.
GAGGCGCTGGCCAGCGGAACCGCCGCACTGGCCCAACTGCAGGCGCGCGAAGCCGCATTGGTGCAGGATCTGGCGGCCAGCTCGGCCCAACTGGCCATGCTGACCGAAGAGCGCGACCGGATGCTCGCCTCGCGCTCCTGGCGGGTGACGCGGCCCCTGCGCAGCGCCCATCGTGCGATCCGCCCCAAACCGCCTGAAGCCTGACGGCCCCTGCCGTCAGATATGCCATCAGATCCTGTGCCATGTCCGCATCAGGCCCCCCGTAACCGACAGACATCTCCCGGCCATACAGCAGGGAAAGGACCGCAATGACCCATAATCTCGACCTGGGCCCCGATGCCGGGGCCAATCACCTTCTGGCCCTGCTGCGCGGGCTGAGCTTTTCCGGACCTGTCGCCTCGGACAGCCCACTGCTGCCCGGCCTGTTCTTCTCGCTCGATCCCGAGAGCAGCACCCAGCTGCGCTGCCACAGCACCCCCGGCATGATGGTGGAGGCCGAATTCACCGTGGCCCGCCCCGGCCGCTGGATGGCGCTGCATATCAATCTGAGCGAGGCCGACCTGCGCGGGCGGCAGGTGCTGGGCGTGGTGTGCAAATCGCACAGCCCCGCTGCCACCACCTTCCGGCTCTGCCTGCGCTCGGGGCGCGAGGGCGGCTTCACCGATACCTTCTTCCGCAAGACCGTGGTCGCCTATGCCGAAACCAGCACCCATCTGGATGCGCTGATGCTGGATGCCGAACCGGGCCTGCCCCCCGAGGCACCCTGGCGCGAACTGGTGCTGTTCTTCCGCCCGGAAACCAGCAAGATCACCCTGCAGGATCTGCGGATCTTCATCGTATGACCCTCTCGCTTGTCATCCCGGTCTGGAACGACCCCGAAGGGCTGTGCCGCCTGCTGGTGCAGGTGCAGGGGATGGCCTGTTTCCACGAGATCCTGATTTCCGACGATGCCTCCGATCCGCCCTGCGGGCCGCAGATGCCGGGCCTGCCCGCCGCGGTTGCCGCCGATCCGCGGCTGATCTGGCTGCGCAGCGACAGCCAGCGCGGCGCGGGCCATGCCCGCAACATCGCGCTGGACCGAGTGCAGGGCAGCCATGTGCTGTTCTTCGATTCCGATGATCTGTTCACCGCCGAGATCACCGATCTGGTGCAGCACCTGGACCAGCTGCCGCCGGATCTGCGCGATTATGATTTCTGCCTGTTCCGCCATGTCGACAGCCGGGTGCGCGCGGCGGGCGGTTATGGTCCGCTGGCCGGCGATGAACGCTATTGGGATGCCGCCGGGGCCACCGAGGCCCCGGCCCCGCTGGGAACCGCCGCCGCGACCCAGATGTGCCGCATCGCCGCCTATCCATGGAACAAGATCTATCGCACCGCCTTTCTGCGCGACAATGGCATCCGCTGCACCGAAATTCCGGTGCATAACGATGTCGAGCTGCATTGGATGAGCTTTTTCAAGGCGCGGCGCATGCTGATCTCCAGCCTGATTTGCTGCGAACATTTTGTCGTCGATGCGGGTCAGCGCCTGACCAACCGCAGCGGGCGCGAGCGGTTCGAGGTGTTCCGCGCGCTGGAGGCCTTGCAGCACGAATTGCTGCGCAACCGCCATCTGCCCGACTATGCCGAACCCTTCATCGAATTCTACACCCGGCTGTTCGGCTGGATCACCGACACGCTGGAGCCGGATCTGCGCGCCGCCTTCACCGCGCGCAGTCGGCAGTTCCTGCTGGATCACCTGCCCGAGCCGCTGTTCACGCTGATCGCGCTGCGCAGGCCCGATGTCGCGGCCCGCATCACCCGCCTGCTGACGGAGCGTCCGGCATGAGACATTCCTTCATTGTCACCACCTATAATATCGACAGCTATATCACCCGCTGCCTGGACAGCCTGCGCCCCTGCACCCGTCCCGGCGACGAGATCATCGTGGTGGATGATGGCTCGACCGACGGCACCGCCGAACGGGTGGAGGCGCTGCTGGCGGCCGGCGGCTTCGGCCCCGAGGTGACGCTGCGCCCGATCCTGCTCGGGGCCAATACCATCGGCGGCGTGGGGATTCCCGGCAATATCGGCATGAGCGCGGCTGAGGGCGAGGCGGTGTTTTTCGTCGATGGCGATGACTGGCTGGAACCCGACGGGTTTCTGGCCTGCCGCCGCGCCTTTGAAAGCTCGGGTGCCGATATCCTGCTCGGCAATTACATGGAATATGACGAACAGGCCGGTCAATCGCGCCCGCCCGCCGATGCCCGGCGCTGGTCGGGGCTGGCCGCGGCGCAGGATGCCACCGCGCGGCAGCGGTTTGCGCTGGCGCTGATTGCCGTGCCCTGGCGCAAATTCTACCGGCGCAGCTTTCTGCAGGAACATCGGCTGAAATTCCCTGAAGGCAATTTCTTCTTTGAAGACAATCCCTTCCATTGGGAGGTCTGCCAGAAGGCGGGCTCCATCGCCTTTCTGGACCGCATCCTGTGCCAGCACCGGATCAACCGCCCCGGTCAGACCATGGCCTCGACCGGGCAGGAGCTGGGCGCCTTTTTCACCCATTACGAGACGATCCGCAGCCGCCTGCCCGCAGGCGATGCCGGCTTACAGGGCGCAGCCCTCGACTGGCTGATCAACAACATGGCTTGGCATGTGACCCGGCTGCACCCCGAGGCGCGCTGGCCCTATGCCAATCGCGCCGCCGAGGTTCTGGCCAGCTGCCCCGCCGATCTCTGGGCCGGGGCGCGGCAGCGGTTCCTGACCACCTCGATCGGCGGCATGGCCGAGGCGCTGCGCCGGGGCGAGATTGCCGCCGTGGTCTCGGCCTGGAACAGCGATCACCTGCGCCGCCAGATCAGCGATCTGGGCAACCGGCTCAGCACGCTGCAGGCCAGCGTCACCACATTGCAAGATGACGACAAGACCCAGGCTGCGCGGCTCGACGGGCTGCGCCAGATCGCGGAATTCAGCGCCCTGAAAGCGCTTGCCCGGGGCTTCGCCCCCGATGACCAGACGGAGACCCCCGCATGAAACTCGCCCTGCATATCGGCACCCCAAAAACCGGCACCACCACGCTGCAACGCTGGTTCGCGCAGAACCGCACGGCCTTGCAGGCACAGGGGGTGATCTATGCCCAAGCACCGGGGGCCGAAAACCACCGCAAGCTGATGGCCTATGCCCGCGACACCGACAAGCCCGATGGCAGTTTTGCCGGCTTCGGTATCCATGGGCCCGAAGATCACGCAGCCTTCCGCGCCGGGCTGGAAACCGCGCTGGCGCAGGAGGTGGCCGCCCATCCCGGTGCCCGTGTCTGGGTGATGTCGAACGAGCATATCTTCAGCAAGGTCATCACCCGCCCGATGGCACGGCGGCTGAAAGACCTGCTGACCCCGCATTTCAGCGAGATTACTGTCTATCTGCATCTGCGGCCACAGCTGGATCTGATGATGTCCAATGCCTCGCAACTGGCCCGCATCGGGCGGCAGATGTCGCGCGTGGAAATGACCCGGCCGGGCATCAGCCCCGAAAACTACTTCTTTGGCTACGACCGCTTTCTGACCAATTGGGAAGCGGTGTTCGGCGCACGCAACATCCGCCTGGTGCCGTTCCGCCGCACGCCCGACATGACCCGCTTCCTGCAGGCCGAGCTGGGCATCGACACCAGCACCCTGCCCGCCGCCGCCCGCGAGAACACCGGGCTGGACTGGCGCGCCATCGCGCTGGCCAATGTGGTGAACCGCAGCCTGCAGGCCGCCGACGTGGCCCCCCTGCCCGATTTCCATCTGGACTCCATGCCCGGCACCGAGCGGATCCAGCCTGGTCTGGCACTGGCGCAAGAGGTGCAGGCCCGTTTCACCGCCAGCAATGCCGCGCTGGCGGCCCGCCGCTCCGACATCACGCTGGAAGATCTGACCCCCGATTGGTCCGCCTATGCGCCCGAGGGCAATCTGCATCTGGTTGATGCGCCCTGTGTGTTCGAGGCGCAACTGGGCCATATGGTGCGCCGCTTTGCCGGCGACGTGGCGCTGGAAACCTGGCGGCGGCATCTGGCCGAAGGCAAGCTGGCCGCCCTGACCGGCGATGCCGCCGGTGTTTCGCGCGCGAAACGCCAGATGGAACGGCTGGCAACCCGGCTGACCAGCCTCGGCGTGGCGCTGCCCGCAGCCCCGGCCCCGCGGCCCGCCCCGACGCAGACAGCACCGGCGCAGACGGGCACCGGCACCGCATGATCCGCATCCTGCCCTTCGGGGCATTCCACAACCGCCAGCCGCTTGCCTATGCGCCGATCCGGGCGCGGCTGGCGGGGCCGGTGGAACTGGTCGACACGCCGTCAGAGGCGCAGATCCTGCTGATCAGCCATCACAAGGATCTGGAGCTTTATGGCACGCGCCTGCTGCGCCTGCTGGCGGCGCGCCCGGCGCTGCGGGTGGTGCTGCTGTCAGAAGAGCCGTTCTGGGACAGTTGCTGGGCCCCCGATCCGTTCAGCCGGTATCAGGGCTTTGCCACGCCGGAAGGCGTGCTGCCCTATGCGGTGCTGAACCATCATACCTCGGCGATCTACCGGGCGCAGCGCATCCCGTATTTCCTGCTCACCGATCCGCGGTACATCGCCCATTACCGGCCGCTGTTTGACCGCAACGCCGGGCGCAGCGCCGCCGAATGGCTGGCGCATTTCCGCGATGTGCCGCTCGATGCGGGGTTCATAGGCGAAAAGCGCAGCCATGACCGCCACAACCCCGCCTTCCCGGCGCAGGATGTCTGGGGGTTGAGCGTGTTTCGCAGCCGCTTCACCCATCTCTGCACGGCGGGCCGGGTGCTGCGGGCGGGCAAGGGCTGGTCGGACGGGCCGCCCCGGCAGGAACTGCCCGACTGGCACGCCGACAAGCTTGCCCTGCTCGATCTGCGCTGCCGTTATGTGGCGGGGTTCGAGAACACCCATCAGGCAGATTACCTGTCGGAAAAGATCTATGACGCTTTCGCAGTGGGGGCGGTGCCGCTCTATGTGGCAGGCAAGACCCATGCCGTGCATCGGCTGGTGGGACCTGCGGGCTGGCTGAACTTCTATGCGCCGCCGCCGAAAGCCACGGCCTTCGATCCCCGCCGCCGGGTGACGGCCCCCGAGGCCGCCGCTTATGCGGCAGTCCAGGCCCGTCTTGCCACGCTGTTTCAGGATCCCGCCGCAACAGAGACGGAACTGGACCGCCTGACCACGGCCTTGGTTGCCGAATTCCGCCGGTTGCTCAGCTAGCCCCCGTAAAGGAACCCTCACATGCCGCTGACCTGCTTCAAAGCCTATGACATCCGCGGCCGGCTGGGCCTTGATCTTGACGAGGGCATTGCCCACCGCATCGGCCGGGGCTTTGCCCGGGCGCTGGACGCGCGCCTGGTGGTGGTGGGCCGCGATTGCCGCGCCTCGTCTGACGCGCTGGCCGAAGCGGTGATGGCCGCCCTGATCGCCGAAGGGGCCGAAGTGCTGGACCTCGGGCTTTGCGGCACCGAAGAAATGTATCACGCCACCACGCATTTCGCCGCCGATGGCGGAATCGAGGTCACGGCCTCGCACAATCCGATGGATTACAACGGCATGAAGATGGTGCGCGCCGGATCGGCGCCGCTGGATGCCGCAACCGGCCTGGCCCGCATCCGCGCGCTGGCCGAGGCGGATGATTTTGGCCCGGCCCGCCCCGGCGGTGCCCGCCGCGATGTCGCCGTCGAGGCCCGCGCCGCCTATGTGCAAACGGTGATGTCTTTCGTCTCTGTGCCTGCGCTTTTGTCGCTGAAAATCGTGGTCAATGCCGGCAATGGCGCGGCAGGCCCCAGCTTTGACGCCATCGCTGCGGCGCTCGCCGCCCAGGGCGCGCCGCTGGAGATCATCCGCCTGCATCACACGCCGGATGGCAGCTTCCCCAATGGAATCCCCAACCCGCTTCTGCCCGAAAACCGCCCCGTCACCGCCGAGGCAGTGCGCGCCGCCGGGGCCGATCTTGGCCTCGCCTGGGATGGCGATTTTGATCGCTGTTTCTTTTTCGATGCCGAAGGCCGCTTCATCGACGGCGAATATATCGTCGGCCTGCTGGCAGAGGTGTTTCTGGCCAAGGAGCCGGGCGCGCGCATCGTGCATGACCCGCGTGTGATCTGGAATACTCAGGATGTCGTGGCCCGGGCGGGCGGCATCGCGGTGCAGGCGCGCACCGGCCATGCCTTCATCAAACAGGTGATGCGCGATGAAGGTGCTGTCTATGGCGGCGAGATGTCGGCGCATCACTACTTCCGCGATTTCTGTCACTGTGACAGCGGCATGATCCCCTTCCTGCTGGTAATCGAGTTGATGAGCCGCAAGCGCGCGGCACTGGCCGATCTGGTGGCGGCGCGGCAGGCGGCCTTTCCATCCTCGGGCGAGATCAACTTTCACCCGCACGATCCGCAGGCCGCCATTGCAAGGGTGCGCGCGGCCTATGAGCCGCTGGCCACATCTGTAGATGAGACCGATGGGCTGAGCTTTGCCTTTGCCGATTGGCGGTTCAATCTGCGCAGTTCCAACACCGAACCCGTGGTGCGCCTGAATGCTGAAAGCCGGGGCGATGCCGCCGCACTGGCCAGCCGGGTGGCCGCCCTTCAGGCCCTGTTGACCGAGGGCTGAACCGGCCCGGATGCCGGCTGTGTTTCGCACGCGAAACACAGCCGATGCGTCACCATTCCTGCGTTTTCAGCCAGTCCAGCAGCCGGGCGCGCAGCGCCGCATCGGCCTTGACGCCCTCCAGCACCAGTCGCCCCGAAGCATGGGTCGACAGCCGCAAACCGGGCAGGGGCTCCTCCACCAGAATAGTCTCTGTGACGGCGGTTAGAGCCGCTTTTTTGGCCGCGTCCCCGCTCAGCCGCGCCAACTCGGTCGCTGCATCCGCCGCAGGCTCTGCCGCCAGCGCCGCGCGCAGACGCGGGCCCAGCTGCGGATCGGCCTCCAACGCCTTGGCAAGCTGCAAGCCGAACCGCTCGCTCATCGCTTCGGGAAAGCGCAGCACCCCGTCCAGTGCCTGCACGATGCCCAGGAACGAGCCGATCTTGGACCGCTTCGCCCGCGAGGCACTGCGGAACAGATCGCGCAGCGCGTCCTTTTCGCTGGCATAGACACCGATTTCTACCGCCTTGGCCACGATGCGCGCGCGTTCATAGAACGACAGCCCGACCCGGATCTCGTTTTCTTCGACCATCGCCAGATAAGCTTCCGAGGCCTGATCCGGTTTGCGCAGCAGCGCCAGGACCGTGGCGAACTGCGCCGTATCCCCGGCCTCGTCGCGCAGGATGCTCAGCGCCCGCAGCCGCCGCCAGCCCGAGATCAGGCCATAACGCCCGCCGTCCAGCGCCACCACCTCGATCGGCGTCTGCTGGCCGCGCAGGCGCAGGCTTTCGATCAGCGCCGTCATCTCCTCGGGATCGGCGGCCAGCCGGTCGCGCACCAGATGCCCGGCCTCGACCTGATCCAGCGGCAGCGCGATCACCAGCCGTCCGCCTTCGCGCGCCGCCCGCAGGGTTTCGGCCATTTCCTGCATGGCGGCCGTGGCTGCCGCCGCACCCGCCATATCGGCAATCGGTGCCGACCGGGTATGCCCCCCGGCATAGCCGGAGGGATAGCTGGGGAAAAAGGCCTTGGTCTCCAGCACCGGCACCTCGTCCGGCTCGGCACCAAGGGGGGAAAGACGTTTGCGTTTGGCCATGGCAGTCTCCGCTCAGGGGGCCGTCAGAAGGACGGCGGCGGGGTTAAAACGGGGCGAAGGCAGCGCCCGATCCGGTTTCGCACGCGAAACAGCGGGGGCCGAATACGTCACTGTGCGGCCTCTTGTGCCACAGCCAGCTCTTCGCGCCGCCAGCTTCCCAGGATCAGCGCTTTCACCGCTGCCCAGGTCTCATCGAAGGTTTCCCGACCGCGGGCATAGGTCTCGCGGTTGAAGTCGCGGTAATCGGCCTCATAGATGCCGCGCACCTGTTCGCCCGCCTGCCCGATCAGCGCGGTGAAATCCTGCCGGTGTGGCGACAGGGTCTGCCCCAGCCAGCCCTGCATCAGCGCAGCCAGTTCGGCCTGCTGCGATCCGTCAAAGCGGGTGACGATGGCACGCACCGCATCCCATTCGAAACTCAGCTCCGGCCGCCCCAGCGCCCGCGCAGCCATGTTCTCGCCCTCCTCGATCGAGCGGAAGGTGGAATGCAGCATGTCGAAGAACCGCCCGGTGGAATCGAACTCCAGAAACGAGGCGCCCATCGGTACCAGCAGGATATCGGCGGCGGCCAGCCCGTTGATGGTCAGATAGCCAAGGGCGGGCGGCGTATCGAGGAAGATCAGATCATATTGATCGAGGATGCCATCAGCGGCCAGCGTCTCGGTCAGCGCATCCCACAACTTCCAGCCGCGCCCCTGCATGCGCCAGACCGGAATCTGGAACTCGGCCCAATAGAGGTTCAGCTGCGCCCCGATCAGGTCGATATTCGGCCAATGGGTTTTCTGCACCAGATCCTGCGCTTTGATCGGCAGCGCCTCGCTCAGCGTGTCATCCAGCGGGATCGGTGAATCGCCCCGGTCCAGACGACGCTGGTTCTCGATGCGCAGATGGCTGGCGTAATGGCGGGCCAGCAGCGGGAAGACCGTTTGCCATTCATCGGCCACGCGCCCGCCGAAGATCGAGGTCATCGAGCCCTGGCTGTCGAGGTCGATCACCAGCACGCGGTAGCCATCCAGCGCTGCCGACATCGCCAGATGCGCGCAGGTGGAGGTCTTGCCGACGCCGCCCTTGAAATTCGCCACCGCGAGCATCTTGGCGGGCAGGCCCTTGGGCCGGTAGGGCAGATAGGGTTTGGCCTTGGAGCCTTCGGCGCCGAAATGCGCGCGCAGCCGCAGCACCTCGTCGAGGGTGAACCATTTGGCGCCGCCCTCGGTTTCCGAAAGCCCCTGCGGCAGATCGGGGTTCAGCTTCAGCACCCGGCGAAAATGGGCCTGGGCCACCGGGATCAGGTAGCGGGTGATTTCCCAGGTGGAGAACAGCCGCAGGCTGCGGCTGCCGCTGGCATCGAGGCCACGCCCGGCCAGATCCTGCCGCCCCGCCTCGCAGGCCTTGGCGATGCTGCCGAAGCCCTCGGTGGTGGTCGGGCGACCCAGCCCGGCCAGTGCGAGATCGGGGTCGATGGCGAAATAGGGGGGCAGGCTGCCCAGCGGATCTGCTTTCATGCTCGCGGCCTCATATGCTGCGTTTTCGTCAGTATACGCAAAAACACGGCATATGGAAGAAAAGACCGCACACGGCAGGAATTTTATAACTGATTCTGAGGCTTGGCTCTGCCTGTCTCGGCAATTTCGCGGCTTGTGCCTGGGGATCGGCGGGGGCTGCGCAGATTTTTTTCAGTTATGGGATGTTATCTTAAGTGTTACAGAGACAGAAGCCTTTCTGTAATGATCTGATATAAAACAAGAAAATACCCAAGTCTTGGGGCGTTGCGACTCTGAAACCACGCTGAGGCGACTCTGATCCCCCGAGCAGGTGACTCTGATCCGACAAAGCCGATGCTGGACGCGGACTGTGGATAACTCTAGGGTGGGTGTCACTGAAACCCCGATAGAAAACGGGGGCAGCGAAGGCCGAGGCAGGCAATATGGCAGGACAATTGACAGCCGGGGGGCGTGGCCCCCTCATGGCGCGTAGGCCGGTTGAACCGCCTGCGATCTGCGATCTGTTCATCTGCGATGTCTTTGCGGCCAGCCCCAAGGATGATCTGGGCACGATGGAACATCCGATCTTTTCGCTGTCCACTAAACCCGACCGCCGCATCCTGAGTTACGAACATAACGGCGTCAGCATCGAGGTCACGCCTTCGGTGCGTGGTCGTGCGACGATCCATGACAAGGACATCCTGATCTTCTGCATCAGCCAGCTGATGGCGGCGCTGAATGCCGGGCGCGAGATCGGCCGCACGCTCCAGCTCAAGGCGCATGACCTGCTGATCGCCACCCAGCGCGATACCGGCGGCGACAGTTACCTGCGGCTGCGCGAGGCGTTCGAGCGGCTGGCGGGCACCCGCATCACCACCAATCTGGCCACCAATGGCGTCGAGGTCACCTCGGGGTTCGGGCTGATCGAAAGCTGGGAGATCCTGCGCCGCACCCGGGGCGGTCGGATGATCTCGGTCACGGTCACGCTGTCGGACTGGTTGTTTCGCGCCGTGCTGGGCCGGTCGGTGCTGACGCTGAGCCGCGATTATTTCGGGCTGCGCAAACCGCTGGAGCGGCGGGTCTATGAGCTGGCGCGCAAACATTGCGGCCGTCAGCCGGAATGGCGGGTCAGCCTTGCGGTGCTGCACAAGAAATCGGGTTCCACCGCGCCGGTGCGGGTGTTCCGCGCCGCGATCCGCAAGATGATCGAGGAGGCGCAGCTGCCCGATTACACGCTGAGCGAAGAGCCGGGCGATGTGATCCGGGTCAGCCGCCAGGGCCTGATCGAGGATGACAGCGCAAGCGGCCTGCTGCCGCCGTTCGACCCCGATGTGCTGGACGCTGCGCGCGCGCTGGTGCCAGGGGCCGATGTCTATGCGCTGGAGGCGGAGTGGCGGGCGTTCTGGGTGGCCTCGGGCCGGCCACGGCTGACCGCACCCGATCGGGCGTTTCTGGGCTGGCTGCGCGGGCGCGGCGCGCTGGGGGCGTAACCCGGATCTTAAGGCCGCGCGCGCCGGGTTCAGGCGGTTTTCATGCCGGTTCGGAACAGTGCCGGGCAGGGGCCGCAGCCGCGCGCCCCTACCCGAGGAGGCCTCATGCAGATCCGACTGACCCCGATGCGCAGCGATGCGCGCCTGACCCTGCATCGTGCGGGCGATGTGTTGACCGTCAATGATGTGGTGCTGGATTTTTCCGCGATCCCCGAAGGGGCGGTGCTGCCGCGTGCGGCGGTGGCCTGCGATGCGCTGGCCTCGGATGTCTGCCGCGCGGCGGGTAGGCTGCATCTGACGCTGATCCTGCCGCATGGCGCGGATGCGCCGCAGGCCTGCCTGCACCCGGCCCCGCTGCTGTTGCTGGCCGATGGGCCGGTGCCGCTGCCGGGCGTGGAGGCTGGGGCATGAGCGCGGTGGATCTGAGCCAGCTTGTGCTGCCCGCCGCCCGCGCCGAACAGGCCCGCGCGGCGCTGCGGGCCGCGGTGACGGCCCGGCGCGACCGGGCAATTGCTGCGGGGCTGGTGCAGGAGGGGCTGGCCATCGCCACGGACGATCTGTCGCAAAGCCGCATTCTGGGCGCCGCCCTGTCGGCGGTGATCGACCCGGATCTGGTGCTGGGCTGGAAGACCGCCGATGGCCGCATGGTGCCGCTGACCGCGCCGCAGATCCTCGCGCTGGCCAAGGCGGTGCGCGCCCATGTGCAGGCCTGTTTTGACCGCGAGGCGGCAATCCTCGCCGATCTGGCGGTAGGCGGCACCCCGGATCTTGCGGCAGGCTGGCCCTGATCAGCGCCGTGCGGGATCGAGCAGCGACAGCAGATAGCTGCCATAGGCATTCTTGGCAAAACCTGCCGCCCGCGCCCGCAGCTGATCGGCACTGATCCAGCCCTTGGCAAAGGCGATCTCTTCCGGGCTGCCCACCTGCTGCCCCTGCCGCTCGGTCAGGGTGCGCACGAAGTTTCCGGCATCCAGCAGGCTGGCATGGGTGCCGGTATCCAGCCAGGCATAGCCCCGGCCCATCTGCTCGACCGACAGCAGCCCGTCGGCCAGATACATCTCCAGAAGCGAGGTGATCTCCAGCTCACCCCGCTCTGACGGGGTGACGGCGCGCGCGCGTTCCGGCGCGCTGCCATCAAGGAAATAGAGCCCGGTCACCGCATAGGGCGAGGGCGGGCGGGCCGGCTTTTCGATGATGGCGCTGACATTACCCTCCGCATCGAAGGCCACCACGCCATAGCGTTCGGGATCGGCCACCCGATACCCGAACACGGTGCCGCCACTGGTTTTCGCATCCGCCCGCGCCAGTTGCTCCGGCAGGCCATGGCCGAAAAAGATATTGTCGCCCAACACCATGGCCGAGGGCGCCCCATCGAGGAACGCTTCTGCCAGCAGATAGGCCTGCGCCAGACCGTCGGGTGTGGGCTGCACGATATAGTGCAGCTGCACCCCCCATTGGCTGCCATCGCCCAGACTGCGCTGAAACTGATCCTGATCCTGCGGCGTGGTGATGATGGCAATCTCGCGGATGCCGGTCAGCATCAGCACGGACAGCGGATAATAGATCATCGGCTTGTCATAGATCGGCAGCAGCTGTTTGGAGATGCCGATGGTGATCGGATAAAGCCGCGTGCCAGAGCCGCCGGCGAGGATGATGCCCTTGCGTGCCGTCATGTCAGATCCCTTTCAATGCAGCCAGAACCCGGGCCAGCCCCTGCCGCCAATCGGGGGCGGTCAGGCCGAAATCCGTCTCTGTGCTGGCCATATCCAGCCGTGAATTCAGCGGGCGGCGCGCCGGGGTCGGATAGGCCTCCGAGGCGATATCCTCGACCGTCACCGAAAGCCCGGCCTGCCGGAATGTTTCGCGCGCGAAACAGGCCCAGCTGGTCGCCGGTGCCCCGGCATAATGATAGGTGCCGCCCGCCGCGCCTGCGCGCAGCGCTTCGGTGATCCGGAGCAGGGCAGCGGCGATCTCTGTGGCCGGGGTCGGCCCGCCGGTCTGATCGGCCACCACGCGCAGATGCGACCGTTCGGCCCCGAGCCGCAGCATGGTCTTCACGAAATTCGTGCCATGGGCCGAAAACACCCAGGAGGTGCGCAGGATCACATGCTGCCCGCCCGCCGCCCGCACCGCCGCCTCGCCCGCCGCCTTGCTGCGACCGTAAACCCCCAGCGGGGCCACCGGATCGCCGGGCCGCCAGGGCGTGCTGCCCGATCCGTCAAAGACATAATCGGTGGAGATATGCACAAAGGGGATGCCCAGATCGGCGCAGGCCCGGGCCAGTGCGCCGGGGGTCTGGCCATTCACCAGCCCGGCGATGTCGGGCTCGCTTTCGGCGCGGTCCACCGCCGTATAGGCGGCGGCATTGATCACCGCGCGGGCACCGCTGGCCCGCAGGGCGGCGACACAGGCGGCGGGGTCGGTCAGATCGGCGCGGTCGCGGCCCAGAAAAGCGGCCTCGGGCGCCAGGGCGGCCAGTTCCCGCGCCACCTGTCCGCTTTGGCCGAATACCAGAAGGCTCATGCCCGCGTTCCCAGCCTGTCGCCCACCCCGGCGCGCGCCTGCAGGGGCTGCCACCAGTCGGCATTGTCGAGATACCATTGCACCGTGCGGTTCAGCCCCTCTTCCACGCTGACCGAGGCGCGCCAGCCCAGCTCGTCGCGGATGCGGCGGGCGTCGATGGCATAACGGGCGTCATGGCCGGGCCGGTCGGTCACAAAGCGGATCTGATCGGCATAGGGCGTGGCCTTGGGGCGTTTGGCATCGAGGATCGCGCAGATGCTGCGCACGAGGTCGATGTTGCGCCGTTCATTGCCGCCGCCGATATTGTAGCTGCGCCCCACCGCGCCGCGCGTCAGCACCAGAAGCAGCGCCTCGGCATGATCCTCGACATAGAGCCAGTCGCGCACATTCTCGCCCGCGCCGTAGACCGGGATCGGCTTGCCCGCCAGCGCATTCAGGATCACCACCGGGATCAGCTTTTCGGGAAAGTGATAGGGGCCGTAATTGTTGGAACAATTGGTCAGCACCACCGGCAGGCCATAGGTCTCGCCCCAGGCGCGCACCAGATGGTCGGAGGCAGCTTTCGAGGCGGAATAGGGACTGCGCGGATCATAGGGCGTGTCTTCGGTGAACAGTCCGCTGGCCCCCAGACTGCCGAACACCTCGTCGGTGGAAATGTGGTGAAAGCGGAAGTCGGCGGGTTTGCCCTGCGCGCTCCACCAGGCCCGGGCCGCCTCCAGCAGGTTGAAGGTGCCGGCGACATTGGTGTCGATGAAGGCCGCAGGCCCGTCGATCGACCGGTCGACATGGCTTTCGGCGGCCAGATGCATCACCGCATCGGGGGCGTGTTGCGCAAAGATCCGGTCCAGGCTGGCGCGGTCGCGGATATCGGCCTGTTCAAACGCATAAAGGGCATTGTCAGAGACGCTTTTCACATTCTCCAGACAGGCGGCATAGGTCAGGCAATCCAGATTGACCACCGCATGGCCGCGCGCCACCGCCAGCCGCACCACCGCCGAGCCGATGAAACCCGCACCACCCGTCACCAGAATCTTCATGCGGCCTCCCAGGTGAAAGGGGTCTCGAAGGCGGCCAGCAGCGGCGCCCTAGCATCCTTGTCGGACAGGATCGCGTGGCCGGGTTCCAGCCCCCAATCAATGCCGATCTGCGGGTCATCCCAGCGCAGCGCGCCATCGCAATCGGGCGCGTAGTAATCGGTGCATTTATAGACGATTTCGGTGTCATCCACCCGCGTCACGAACCCATGCAGGAAGCCGGCGGGGATCAGCAATTGCCGTCCGTTTTCGGCCGACAGTTCCACCCCCACCCACTGCCCGAAGCTGGGCGAGCCGCGGCGGATATCCACTGCCACATCCCACAGCACGCCGCGCCCGCAGCGCACCAGCTTGGCCTGCGCATGTGGCGGCGACTGGAAATGCAGCCCGCGCACCGTGCCGGCCCGGGCCGAAACCGAATGATTGTCCTGCACGAAATCAAGGTCGATCCCGGCCTCGGCCAGCCGTTTGCGGCTCCAGCTTTCGCTGAAGAAGCCGCGCGCATCGCCAAACCGCGCCGGGGTCAGGATCACCACCCCCGGCAAGGCTGTCTGTTCGATCTGCATCCGCCCCCCCGTGTTGACAGGCCCGTGTTGACAGGCCTGCTGTGTCTGCCCCGTTCCCGCCTGTCTGCCGGAGCGAGGCGGCAGCGATATGACGCTGCCATGGCCAGAGCGGGGCAAACCCGCCTGCCTGTCCCCGGCCTCAGCCGTCGTTCAGAATGGTGCGGTGATACCGGCTCAGAAACACCAGCCCCGCCGCGATACAGGTCAGCGCGATCAGGAAGACATAGACTGGGCTGACATAATCGGCGCTGTACATCGGATAGAAGCCGCGCCGCATCTCGCCGGTGACATGCAGCAGCGGGTTGTACCACAGGATGTCCTGCAGGACGCGGGGCATATCCTCATAGAGGATCAGCACGCCCGAGGCGAGAAACAGCGGTCGTGTGGCGATGGACCAGATCATCTCCCAGGTGGGAAACAGCCCGTTCAGCACGCAGTTCAGGCAGCCCACGCCCAGTCCCAGCGCCGCCGCCATCAGCGCCGCCATCAGGATCGGCCCGATCTGCAACACCGCCCCGGTATCGGTCAGGCTGATGATCGCGGTCAGCAGGATATAACTGACCATCATGCCGGTGAGGGTATTGAGCAGAAACCGCGCAATCACCGCATCGAGCCAGGTCACCGCCGGATACATCAGCAGCGGCCGCGAATAATTGAGACTGCGCGCCACCACATTCATCACACTTTGATAGAGTGTGAAGGGCAGGTGCCCGGTGGCATAGAACAGCAGGAAGCTGGTGCCGAGTGCGGGGTGGCGCATCAGCAGCGAAAAGGCCAGCGCCATCAGCGCCACCGCGCCCAGAGGCTCCAGCAGCGCCCAGAGATAACCGCCCGGCGAGCGGCCATAGCGCGTCGACATTTCCCGCAGGATCAAGGCGATGATGGTGCGACCGGTGGCAAAGGGCCGGGTCTGCACGCGCTTGGGTGCGGCCCCGACCGGCGGTGGCACGGCAGGCGCTTCGGCAGCCGTGCCAAAGGCGGGGGGCAGCAGGGCCTCGGGGGGCATTGTATCCTGGGCTGACATTGGGGCCATATCACCGCACTGGCGTTTCCGGCTGCTATTATGTAGAAGGAAAGGGCAGAGATCAAACCGGTTCATGCCGAGGCAAGGCTTTGAAGGAAAATGAGAACCTCACGCCGGATGCCGAGGCCGGCCCTGATGCTGTGGCACAGGGCGGAGCTGGCGACATGCCGCAAGAGCCCCGTCCGCGCGCCCTGGCTGCCGCAGGCCCCCGGGCTGCGCTGAAAACCGCCGCCCGCCATCCGGGCGAAAGCGGCGAGGCCAGCGGCCTGCGCCGTCTGGCCGGTGCAGGCAAACGCGGCCCCGGCAAACCCGCAGGTCCGCGCGCCCGCGCCGCACAGGCGGCCCGCGAGGCCGCTGCTTTGGAAGAGGCGCTGGCCGATCCGAAAACAGCCCCGCCCGCCGACCCCGAACCCGAGGAAGAGACCGGCAGCAAGCGACGCAAGCGGGCCGAACGCGCGCCGCCCCCCGTGGTGGAGATCCGCCCGCTGGCCGTGACCGCCGAGATGCATCCGCGCCATCACGGGCTGATGATCAGTTTCGCGCTCATGGTGCTGGTGCCGGTGATCCTGGCGATGGTTTACCTCTGGACGGTCAGCGCCGATCAATATGCCTCGACCGTGGGCTTTACCGTGCGGCGCGAAGAGGGTGGCTCTGCTTCGGCGGAATTGCTGGGCGGGCTTGCGCAATTCGCGGGCAGCACCGGCTCGTCCGAGACGGATATCCTCTATGAATTCATCCAGAGCCAGGAAATCGTCGCCTCGATCGACGAACGCATCGGCCTGACCGATCTTTATGCCGAACACTGGCCGGGCGATCCGCTGTTCTCGCTCTGGCCGGATGCCTCGATCGAGGATCTGCAATGGTACTGGAAACGCATGGTGCGCATTTCCTATGACCAAAGCTCGCATCTGATCGAATTGCGCGTGCTGGCCTTCGAGGCCGAGGATGCGCAGCGCATCGCGGGCGAGATCGTGGCCTCCAGCCAGCGCATGATCAACGATCTGAACACCCAGGCGCGCGAAGACGTGATGCGTTATGCCAATGAGGATCTGGATGCGGCGGTGGCCCGGCTGAAGGCCGCGCGCGAGGCGCTGAGCCGGTTCCGCACCCGCACGCAGATCGTCGATCCGGCGGCGGATATCCAGGGCCGCATGGGCGTGCTGAACAATCTGCAACAGCAGCTGGCCGAGGCGCTGATCGAATATGACATCGTGCTGGGCACCACCAATGAGGGCGACCCGCGCCGCGTGCAATCGGCCCGCCGCATTGAGGTGATCCGCGACCGCATCGCCGCCGAACGCCAGACCTTCGCCACTTCGGATGATGTCGGCATCGCCGGTGAAAACTATCCGACGCTGATCGCCGAGTTCGAAAGCCTGACGGTCGACATGCAGTTTGCCGAAGAAACCTATCGCGCCGCGCTGGCCGGGGTGGATGTGGCGCGCGCCAAGGCCTCGCGTCAGACCCTCTATCTGGCGCCCTATATCAACCCGACCTTGCCGCAGACGGCAGAATTTCCGCAGCGCTTCGTGCTGGCAGGGCTGATTGCCCTGTTCCTTGGCATGGCCTGGGCGATCATGACCCTGGTCTATTACAGCATCCGCGACCGGCGCTGAACGGGGAGGCCGCGGCGTGATCCGCTTCGAGAACCTGTCGAAAAGCTTCCGGGTGGGCGACAGCCGAAAGGTGGTGGTCGACAATCTGTCTCTGACCCTGCCTTCGGGCAAGGCGCTGGCCCTGCTGGGGCGCAACGGCGCGGGCAAATCGACGCTGCTGCAAATGGTATCGGGCACGATGCAGCCCGACCGCGGGCGTATCGTGTCGGATGGCACGATCAGTTGGCCGGTGGGCTTTGGCGGCTCGTTGCACCGCGATCTGACCGGCGCGCAGAACATCCGCTTCATCGCGCGGGTTTACGGCGTGGACACCGCCAGCCTGAGCGCTTTTGTCGAGGATTTTGCCGAACTGGGCAAACATTACCACATGCCGATCCGCAGCTATTCGTCAGGGATGCGGTCGCGTCTGGCCTTTGGCGCCTCGATGGGGATCAAGTTCGACACCTATCTGGTGGATGAGGTGACCGCGGTGGGCGATGCCACCTTCCGCCGCAAAAGCCGCGCGGTGTTCCGCGAACGCATGAAGGATTCGGGCGCGATCCTGGTCACCCATGAAATGGGCCAGGTGCGCGAATTCTGCGATGCCGGGCTGATCCTGGAAAAAGGCCAGCTCTATTATTTCGAGGATCTCGACGAGGCGATCGAGGTGCATCAGGCGCTGATGGCGGCGGGCTGACCGCCCGGCTGAAGAACCAATGCCGATGCCCCGCGACACACTGCCGCAAAACGGGCGCCGGAGACAATCCGGCGCCCGTTCAGAATCTGTGTTCGGGTGGACGGATCACACCACGAAGAAGTCGGCGTTGGTCACCCCGAGCCCGGCATTCAGCTGGGCAAAGCGGATGGCCGCCCCCGCGCCGGTGCCATCGGCATCGAAGAACAGATTGCCGGTGTCGGTTTCATAGATGATCCGGTCCAGCGCATCCGTGGCCGCCCCCGTGAGGTTGGCCGTAAAGGCCGCTGCCGCCAGAGCTCCGTTGGCCAGACCGGCGAAGAACGTGTTTTCCAGCTCGATCGTATCCGCCGCCACGTTGAAGTCGAGGATGCGGTCCACGTTGGTGGCCCCGAGGGTGGAGTTGAAGACGAAAGTATCCGCCCCATTGCCACCGGTGATCGTGTCGTTCCCGCCCTGACCATCCAGGCGGTTGTTTCCGGCATTGCCGTTGATGATCTGAGCTAGAGCATTGCCTCTGAGGTTGATGGCCGCCACGCCGGCTCCTGAGGTCGTTGCCATGTATTCGATGTTGTCATCCACGGCGAGGGCGAAGCTGGCCGAGGTCAGGACCCGGTCATACCCCTGACCAGCGTTCTCCAGAATGATCGCGGAGAAGTTGCTGATGCGGTAGATATCGTCACCGCTGCGACCTTCCAAGGTGTCGGCACCGGCACCGCCGCCATCGCTCAGCGTGTTGGCACCGTCATTTCCGGTGATCCGCTGGGCGAAACCATTGCCGGTGAGGTTCAGCGGTGTCACCCCTGCGCCCGAGGACGTGGTCAGCCATTCGATGCTGTCATCGCCCGCAAGGGTGAAGCTGACCGAGGAATGCAGGCGGTCATTGCCCTGGCCTGCTGCTTCCAGAATGATCGCCCCGGCATGGTTGACGCGGTAGATATCGTCACCGCTGCGGCCTTCCAGCGTATCTGCCCCGGCACCACCGCCATCGGTCAGCGTGTTGGCACCGTCATTGCCGGTGATCCGCTGGGCAAAACCGTTGCCGGTGAGGTTGATGGCAGCCAGACCCGCCCCCGAATTGGTGGTCAGCCATTCGATGCTGTCATCGCCGGCCAAGGTGAAGCTGACCGAGGAATGCAGGCGGTCATTGCCCTGGCCCGCCGCTTCCAGAATGATCGCCCCGGCATGGTTGACGCGGTAGATATCGTCACCGCTGCGGCCTTCCAAGGTGTCGACGCCGGCACCCCCGCCATCGCTCAGCGTGTTGGCGGCATCATTGCCGGTGATCCGCTGGGCAAAGCCGTTACCGGTGAGGTTGATGGCGGCCAGACCTGCCCCTGAGTTGGTGGTCAGCAATTCGATGCTGTCATCGCCCGCAAGGGTAAAGCTGACGGCCGAATGCACCCGGTCATACCCCTGACCTGCGGCCTCCACGAGGATCGCACCGCTGTTGTAGAGGCGGTAGGTATCATCACCCTGCAGGCCGGTCAGTGTATCATTTCCGCCGATCCCGCCATCATTCAGGTCATTGGCACCGGTATCGCCGGTGATCGAATCCGCATTGGTTGTGCCCACCACGTTTTCGACATTGAACAGGTCATAGGTGCCGTTCAGGCCGTACGAGTTTGGCATGAAACGATAGAAATTGCTGGTCAGGTTCACCTCGAAGGCTTCGGCATTGGCCGGATCGCGCATATCCAGCGTGTCTGTGTCATTGCCGCCATAGACATTGCCTGCGTAGTGGTAGCCGGTCAGCAGGAAGCGGTCATTGCCATCGCCGCCATAGAGGTCGTCCTTGTCGAGGCCGCCGTCGATCACGTCATTGCCGGTGCCGCCATAGATCGTGTCGAGGCCGCTGCCGCCGGTGATCGTGTCATTGCCGTCATTGCCCGACAGCACATTGGACACGCCGTCGCCGGTGATCGAGTCCGATCCGGTCGAGCCGACCACATTTTCCACGCTTTGCAGATCATAGGTGCCGTTGGAGCCTTCGCCGTTGGGCATGTATTCGTAAAGCTGCGCGGCCAGGTCGATCCGGTAGGGCACGGTGGTCAGGGCCGCACTCATGTCCAGCGTGTCGGTGCCGCTGCCGCCATAGGCATTGTCACCGTAATTGCCGAAGGACACGACAAAACGGTCATTGCCATCGCCGCCATAGCTGCTGTCCTTGTCCAGCCCGCCATTCAGCGTGTCATTGCCGGTGCCACCATAGAGCGTGTCCAGCCCCTGACCGCCAAACAACTCGTCTGCCCCGCGCATGCCGTGCAGCTGGTTGATCGCGCTGCTGCCATAAAGATCGTCATTGCCGTCGCCGCCGATCGCATGTTCGATATTGGTGAAGCTGACGCCCACCCCGTCGATCGAGCCTGCGACACCATCGAGACGGATCACCGAGTTCGAGGTGACAGCCGAGGCATTGACCGTATCGGTGCCGCCATTGCTGTCACTGATCGCCGTGGCATGGCCCGCGATACCGTCATAATCGGAATATTCGTTGGTGAAGACATAACGGTCATTACTCGAGGCCACGCCATAGGTGCGGATCACGATATCCGAGACCGTCAGCACATCTGTGCCGGTATCATCGACCACCCGCACTGTCCAGGTGCCCTGCGCGCGTTCGCCGCGGAAGGCCTGGCTTTCGAAGGTCCAGGTGCCGTTGTAATCGGTGCTGCCCGCCACATCGTCGATCAGCTCGCTCACCGTGCCATCGGGCGAGATCAGATAGATCTCCATATCGGCGGTGAAGGTGGTCGAGAAGGTCATCTGCACGGTCACGCGTTCGACGATGTCGTCGAAGGCGGCATTGCCGCTGAAGCTCAGCCCGGTGGCATTGCCATCCGGGATCACCGTGGCCGAATTCAGCACATCCATCGTATTGGTGAATTCGTTCGTTGTTCTCTGGGCGCTTTCCCCGGTCAGCAGCCAGCTTTCCGCCATGCGCACGGCGGCATGGGCATCGACCAGGCCATAGCCGTAATCATTGCTGAAATGCTGCCCGCCGCCGTTCCAGGTATTGGCGGCATTCCAGCCCCAGGCATAGCGTTCCGCCCCGGCCAGACCGCCGCCGATGGCAGAGCCGACATGCTGCGACGAGGCGCCGAGGATCGACTGCACATCGCGCCAGCCCAGCCCGGATTCGGCATCATACATCAGCGCCACCACCCCGGTGACCATCGGCGCCGCCGAGGAGGTGCCGTTGAAGCTGGAGGTGAAATCGGTGCTGTTATAACCCGCCGCGCCGACGCGATCGGTGGTCACCACCTGACCGGGGGTGCCGAAACCCGACACCAGCAGGGCCGCGCCATAGCTGGAATAGGACGACACAAAGCCATCCTGGTTGACGGCCGACACCACGATCTGGCGGGTGTCATTGGTCCAGTCATCGGCGTTCACGTCGTAATTGTCGCTGCGCGAGTTGCCAGCCGATTTGACGATGCTGGTGCCCAGACCGCCCCGGCCCAGCCCGACCGCATCGCGGATCGAGTTTTCGATCTCGTCAAAGCGCACGGCATTGTAACCGACGCCGAATTCGCTGTTCTCGTCATTGGCGATGCCCTGGCTGATGTTCATCACATCGCCATTGCGTTCGTCGCTGCCCGCAAAGAAGATCGCATCGCGGATGTCCTGCAGCCACTGGTCGGAAATGAACCCGTAGGTGCGGTAGCCGACGATATTGGTGTCAAAGGCCACGCCCACCGCGCCGGTGCCGTTGGAGGCCGCACCAATGATGCCCGCCACCGCCGTGCCATGCGCATCGCTGGCACCGCCGAAAGCATCGGTCACATTGGTTTCAAAGTCGAAATCCAGCCCGATATTGTAGTTCGGCGCCAGATCGGAATGGGTGTAATCAAAGCCGTCATCAATGACGAAGACCCGCGTGCCCGCGCCGGTATAGGCCGGGCCCTCCGTCGGGTTCCAGACGCTGCGGACATTGAGATCAAGCAACCCGAAGGTGGGATTGCCAAGGTGCCATTGCTGAGACAGAAGCGGATCGGTCGGAAGTGGCATGGGTCAGTCCTCCAAAAATTCAAAATCGCAACCGGGTGTCACCCCGCGCCGGGAATGCCGGCCTTGCGTCAATCAGGATCTTGCAGTGGTGCCCTGCGGGGGCGCAGGGCGGATGTTTCAGGGATGCGCGCGGGGCGGGCCGCGCGGCGGGGTTCAGTCCTCCAGCCCGAGTTCGGTTTCGACGATCAGCACCTGACCCCGGCAGCGGGTCGAGATGCCGTAAACCCCCTCCACAGCCACACGCCCGCCAATGGCGATGGCGGCGGACAGGAAGGAAACACTGTGCAGCGTGCCGTCATCGTCCCGGATCTGCGGGCAATCCACCGCGTTGCCTTCGGTTTCGCGGATGCCGCTGACCGTGATGCGGCCAGCCTTGCCGGAGATGGGTTGGGCCGTCATGTCATGCTCCTGTGCGGCGAAAGGGGGCGGGGCAGGCGGCAAAAGCGCCAGCCCCTGTGCCGCGACCGGCGCAGGGGTCAGGCCCGCCCCGAGCCAGACCAGACCCCAGATCCCAAGGCACAGGACAGTGCCGGAAGGGGCCAGACGGAGCCGGGCGCGGCGGGAACGGGCAGGCACGCAGAAAAGACATGCTCCGGAATGACCCGGAGTTCGGACGTCGAAAACTGCCGGAGGCAGATGCGTCATTCGATCCTCTAAATGCTTAATAAAAGACGAGAAAAACAGATAAAAAGCGGTCAATCGTACGGTGCGGCCTTCCGCAAAACACAGGCGGAACCGGGCCAGAGCGGGCAGCAGACGAAAAAACAGACCAGAAAACAGCGACAACGCCGCTCCGCGCATCGTCGGGGATCCGCTGATTCCTTGCAATGTGTTTTTTTCATGGTGATTGGGAGAGCGGGCGCGTGCAGTTCTCCCGGTGTTGGTGTGATTTCGGGGCCTGTCCCTTCCGGACACCCCCGGGCATGTCCTGTTGGATGGCATGGAAACAGCATGGGCTGCGGTGTGATTGCGTACCGCAAGGATATTGGGCAGATTGGCCAGAAGTTGCGGGTTTCCTCGTCATTGTGCCGAGGACGAGTGGAGAGATACGTGAGTCGCTTTCGCACCTGCATCGCAGTATCGAAAAGGGAGAGAGCGTGTTGACGCCCTCTATAACAGGCAGAATTTTTCGCGTCCGATAGCAAGGCCTTAGAATGTCACACCAGACCATGACGATAGATCAATTCATCGCAAGCCTGCGGGCAGAGGTGCTTCCCGTTGGGCGGGTAGATCTTCAGATTCCAGGATCCTCGGTGCCTTTGCCCGTCAATCTCCTGTCGACGTCACCAGGCAACAGTACCGTCTGCTATACGTTTCACGGGGCAGTGAATCAGAC
Source organism: Gemmobacter fulvus (assembly GCF_018798885.1). Lineage (NCBI taxonomy): Bacteria > Pseudomonadati > Pseudomonadota > Alphaproteobacteria > Rhodobacterales > Paracoccaceae > Gemmobacter > Gemmobacter fulvus. The sequence continues at coordinate 63,037 of NZ_CP076366.1, forward strand.
AGTCCGGAATCTGCCTGTGTTCTACGGCAGTCAGTTTGTGACTGCATTTCCAGGCGCCATGACCTTGATTTCCATCGCAGATCCGGGCCTGCGACTTTCACAAGACACATTGTATACTTGGTATGCAGGTGATGAGGCATGTGCAACACAGGCCGCCATTCACCAGCTTTGCGCGGGGATCTCTGAGCAGTTGCGGCCGCGCAAGACAGTTTTCATCGGGGGCTCTTCTGGCGCACATCCCGCCTTACTGCATTCGCATGCTGTACCCGGCAGCATATGTCTCTCTGTCAACCCACTGGCCTCTATTTCCGCATACCCGACAAACCTGCAGAGATATGCTGCACTCTGCTGGCCGGGACGGCCAGTGGAGGATATTGGCAAGCTGATTGCAGACGATGTTTTCGGGCGATACGCGGCAGGCTATGATAACAAGGTCATCGTGCTGCAAAATTGCATGGACCCGCATCTCAAGACGCAGATCCTTCCCCTTGCCGCAAGTCTGGCGCGGCAGCCAGATGCAATTTTCTTGTCTGAATTCTTCAAGGACTATCTTGGGCATTCTTATCCGCCCGGGCCATTGAATGCCTGGCTGGCTGCTGTGATAGGTGTCGAGGGAGGCGCTCTGCCAGAAATCGCCGAGATGGCAGTACGGCGCAGCGACGCAAAATCCGCCCTGTCCGGCAAGGCAGATATGTCCAAGACATCCACGCGGGCTGCCGACCCAGAAAAATCCCAACTCGCCGACCGTATTGCAACGGATCTTCTGAGGAGCGCAACATGACTGTACAGAACCCTTATCGCACGCAACCGCCGAAGGCGTTCTGGCGTTCTGGCGTGGCAGATGTGCATTTTGCAGATATGAGAGAGCTCAGCCATCCGTTGAGTCTCCGTTCGGATGATCGCATCGCCACGGCAGGCAGTTGTTTCGCCCAGCATATCGGCCGCGCCTTGCGGGAACGCGGAGCGAATTATCTGGATCTGGAGCCTGCTCCCGCCTATCTCAGCCCCTCGGAGGCATCCGAGAACGGGTTCGGGGTCTATTCCTGCCGTTATGGCAATCTCTATACGGTCCGGCAGTTGCTTCAACTGGCGCGTGAGGCAACTGGCCGGTTCGAGCCGGAAGAGATCGTGTGGCAGAAGGGGGACCGTTTCTTTGATGCCATGCGCCCTTCGGTGGATCCTGTCGGGCACAAAGATCCTGAAACGGTTCTTGCGCTACGCCAAGAGCATCTGAAAAAAGTGCGGCAGATGTTCGAGCAGCTGAATGTGTTCGTCTTCACATTGGGTCTGACAGAGGGGTGGACAAATGCAGACGGCAGCACGGTCTTCGCTACCTGTCCTGGGACTGTGGCCGGAGCCTTCGAACCAGAGAAATACCGGTTCAAGAATTTCAGCCATAGTGAAATTCTTTCGGATTTCAAAGCTTTTCATGAAATACTGATGGAGCTCAATCCTCATGCGCGGGTATTGTTGACCGTCTCGCCCGTTTCATTGGCAGCGACGGCGTCAGCGGAGCATGTCCTAGTGGCGAACACTTACTCCAAGGCAACTTTGAGATCAGTCGCGGGTGAACTGGTGGCAAGCTTGCCGGGTGTGGAATATTTCCCGTCTTTTGAAATCATCACAACGCATGCCAACCATGGATCCTTTTATGAGCCGGATATGCGGAGTGTAAATCTCTTCGGGGTGCATCATGTGATGGAACACTTCTTCCGGTCGCTGACCTTTGTGCCAGGAGAACTGCACAAGGTATCCGCGCCAGAAGAGCATAATGCCATTATTTGCGATGAAGAGAAACTTGCAGACTTTCAGAGCTGAACGCCCCGCCCCCAAGATTGCATTTTGGCGCAGTATAGCGTCATAGAGCGGGCGCAAAACTGTGGCAGACAGCGGAGGCACTTGATGAAAAACCTCCTAACAGTTTGATAATGTTCAGAAAGGTCTATAACAGATGACGCAGACAGTGCTGGTGACGGGCGGAGCAGGATATATCGGGGCTCATGCCTGCAAGGTGCTGAAGGCTGCGGGATTCACGCCCGTCACCTTCGACAATCTCAACACCGGCTGGCAGGACGCGGTGAAATACGGCCCCTTCTTCAAGGGCGATCTGATGAACCGCGCCGATGTGGATGCGGCCTTTGCCCAGTATCAGCCGGTGGCGGTGCTGCATTTCGCCGCCCTCAGCCTGGTGGGCGAAAGCATGACGGATCCCGGCAAATACTGGCGGGTGAATGTGATGGGCGCGCTCAACCTGATCGAGGGCGCGCTGGCGGCGGGCTGCAAGAATTTCGTCTTTTCCTCGACCTGCGCCACCTATGGCGATCAGGACGGCGTGCTGCTGGACGAAGACTCGGTGCAGCGCCCGATCAATTCCTATGGTGCCAGCAAACGCGCCATCGAGGACATGCTGGCCAATTTCGGCGCGAGCCATGGGCTCAACCATGTGATCTTCCGCTATTTCAACGTGGCAGGCTGTGATCCCGAGGGCGAGATCGGCGAACAGCATGTGCCCGAAACCCATCTCATCCCGCTGATGCTGGATGCGGTGGCGGGCAAGCGTCCGGCGCTGACGGTGTTCGGATCGGATTACCCCACCCGCGACGGCACCTGCATCCGCGATTATGTGCATGTGATGGATCTGGTGGCGGCGCATGTGCTGGGCCTGCGCTGGCTGCTGGACGGGCGCGGCAACCGGGTGTTCAACCTGGGCACCGGCACCGGCTTTTCGGTGCGCGAGGTGATCGACCATTCGCGCGCCGTCACCAACCGTGATGTGCCGATCGTGGAGGGCGCGCGCCGGGCGGGCGATGCGGTGGCGCTGGTCTCGGGATCGGCCCGCGCGATGCAGGAACTGGGCTGGGAGCCGACCCGCTCCAACCTGCGCGACATGATCGGCGATGCTTGGACCTGGGCCCAGGGCAAGGGCTACAGCGCCTGATCTGCCGCCCCGCTGCTGTGTGGCGGGGGCAGAAAAAACAGCTGCCGCCCGGGAACCGATGCCCGGGTGCGGCGTTGCGCCCTGAGGGTCGCGCCCGCTGCCTTCGGCATGGCGGTGCGGCCCTGCGGCCCGCAGGATGGCCAGACCACAGGGGAGGCCACCGGCATCATGCAGGATCAGGGAAGGGGCGAAGATCGGGGTCATCAGGTCGGCCCGTCTTTTGCCATTCCTGTTTGTTCAGGCCCGATCCCCAGTCCCCCCTTCTCCATGACCCCCTCAGCGGATGACCCGGCATGAATATCGACCTTGAGGCGGTATTTGCCGCCGCCCCTTCGCCCTTTGTGCTGCTGGACCGGGATCTGCGGATCATCTGGGTCAATGCGGCCTATCTGGAGGTGACGGGCCGCGCGCGGGCCGAAATTGTCGGGCAGATCCTGTCCGAGGCCTTTCCCGCGCCCGAGGATTCGGTATCGGACCGGATGCTGCGCGGCTCGTTCCGGCGGGTGCTGGCCAGTGGCCGCATCGACCATCTGCCGCTGATCCCCTATCCGATCCGCGATGCCGCCGGGGTGGAGGTGACGCGCTACTGGAGTGCGACCCATACCCCGATCACCGATGCCGCCGGTCAGGTGCAGTTCATCCTGCAAAACACCTATGATGTCTCGGATCTTTACCGCAACAGCGCGGGCACGGCCCCGGCGCATCAGGCGCTGCTGCTGCACCGCGCCGAGGCGGTGTCGCGCGAAAACCTCGCGCTTGGCACGCTGACCGAATTCTTTCGCGCGGTATTTGACCAGTCGCCCAGTTTCATCGCCATCACCAATGGCCCGGATCATGTGTTCCAGATCGCCAATCAGGCCTTTGTGCAGGTGATCGGGCAGCGCGAACTGGTGGGCCGCTCGGTGCGCGAGGCCCTGCCGGAGCTGGAGGGGCAAGGTTTCTTCGATCTGCTGGATCAGGCCTATCGCAGCGGCGAGGCCATCACCCTGCGCGGCGTGCCCGCCATGTTGCAGCGCGAGGCCGGGGCGGCGCCGGTGCAGATCCATGTCGATTTCACCTATCAGCCGCTGCGCAATGCCGATGGTGTCAGCATGGGCCTCATCATCGAGGGGCATGATGTCACCAGCCAGAAACAGGCCGAACAGGATCTGATCGCCTCGCGCGAACGCTTTCACAGCATGGCCCAGACCATGCCCAACCATGTCTGGACCGCCACGGCGGCGGGTGGGCTGGATTGGCTCAATGACCGGATCTACGACTACACCGGGGCGGCCGAAGGTGATCTGTACGGAGAGGACTGGGGCAAGGTGGTGCATCCCGAGGATCTGCCGCGCGTGGCCGAAAACTGGGGCGCAGCGGTGGCGCAGGGGCAGCGCTATGAGGCCGAGTTCCGCATCCGGGGGGCGGATGGCCATCACCGCTGGCATCTGGTGCGCGCCGCACCGCTGCATGATGCGGCGGGTCAGGTGGTGCGCTGGGTCGGCACCAATACCGATATCGAGGACCGCAAGCTGGCCGAGGCGGCGATTGCCGAGCTGAACGCCACGCTGGAAGACCGGGTGGCCGAACGCAACCGCGAGCTGGAGGATCTGCACGCCACGCTGCGGCAAAGCCAGAAGATGGAGGCGATCGGCAATCTGGCCGGCGGCATTGCGCATGATTTCAACAATCTGCTGCAAACCATCACCGGCAATCTGCAACTGGCGCTGCGCGAGACGCCGAAAGGCTCGGCGCTGGCCGCGCGGCTGGAACAGGCCATGGGGGCGGTGATGCGCGGCGCCACGCTGTCGTCGCAGTTGCTGTCCTTCGGGCGGCGACAGCCGCTGGCACCGCGGGTGATCAATCTGGGGCGCCTGCTGCGCGGCACCGACAGCATCATCCGCAGCGCCATCGGCGAAGGCGTGGAGGTGGAGACCATCGTGGCGGGCGGGCTGTGGACGACCCATGTCGATCCGACCAATGTGGAAAGCGCCCTGCTGAACCTGGCGATCAACGCCCGTGATGCAATGAACGGCAAGGGCAAGCTGACCATCGAGGTGGGCAATGCCTTTCTGGATGATGCCTATGCCCGCGCCAATGCCGATGTGCAGCCGGGCCAATATGTGATGATTGCCGTCAGCGACACCGGCTGCGGCATCCCGCGCGAGATCCTGGAGCGGGTGTTCGATCCGTTCTTCACCACCAAACCCGAAGGCAAGGGCACCGGGCTCGGCCTGTCGATGGTATATGGCTTTGTCAAACAATCCGGCGGCCATGTGAAGATCTACAGCGAGCCGGGCAGCGGCACCGCGATCAAGCTTTATCTGCCGCGCTCGCATGAGGCGGAAGAGGTCATCGCGCCGATGCAGGGCGATGCGCTGACCCGCGGCAACGAGACGATCCTGCTGGTGGAGGATGACGAGGCGGTGCGCGCCACGGCGGCGCAGCTTCTGGCCGATCTGGGCTATACGGTGTTGCAGGCCCGCGATGCCGACCGGGCGATGGTGGTGATCGAAAGCGGCGCGCGCATTGATCTGCTGTTCACCGATGTGGTGATGCCGGGGCAATTGACCAGCCGCGAGATGGCCGAACGCGCCCGCGCGATGAACCCCGATCTGCCGGTGCTGTTCACCTCGGGTTATACGCAGAACTCCATCGTGCATGGCGGGCGGCTTGATCCGGGGGTGCAGCTGCTGAGCAAGCCCTACACCCAAGAGGCGCTGGCGCAGAAGATCCGCGCCGTGCTGGAACGGACCCCTGCCTCTGCGCCGGTCGATGCGGCATCCGCCAACGTGGCCCCCCAATCGGAAACGGCACCGGACCCGGCCACGCTGTTTGCAGGGGTGCGGGTTCTGGTCTGCGAGGATGATCCGCTGATCCGCTATGGCATCGTGGAAGGCTTGCAGGATGCCGGGTGCCAGATCGCCGAGGCCGCCTCGGGCGCAGCGGCGCTGGCGCTTCTGGCCGCCCAGCCCTTTGATCTGCTGTTTCTGGATGTGGGCCTGCCCGATCAGCCCGGCACCTGCGTGGCGCGACAGGCCCGCAAACAGGCCCCGGATCTGCCGATCCTGTTTGCCACCGGCGATCTTGACGTGCCCGAGGCGGCAGAACTGGGCCGCTGTCAGGTGCTGAGCAAACCCTTCCATGACGCGATGATGTATCGCGCCATCGCCCAGCTGCTGCAGCGCCCCAGCCCCTGATCCCGCCGCCTGTTGCGCGGTCCTCGGGGCCGTTTCTGTTCCGCGCAGTTGCGAAGCCATAGAGTCACGATAAGGGGGACTTATCGTGAGTGATGTGCCGATCCATGGAACCTGCCAGCAAGGATCATTAGGGCAGGATCTTGCGCGTTATAGGCGTATATGCTTGTATCTCATGGGAAAATGACACCTCCGGAGACGGCCGACAGACGGGGAAAACCCCTCTCCGGCCCGCCCGGCTGTCGCGTTTGGTTCCCGATTTCAATTGAAGCGATTAGCTGAAATCTGAGCGGTCGCGTTCGAGCTTATCATTTCACTAAAGGCGCTGCGGTGGGGCAGGGGGGTCACAATCCCGCGGCCTTGGTCAGGTTCACCCGGAACCTGTCGCGGCGTCGCTGGTATCGGCGGGTCATCTCTGCGCTGGCATGACCAAGCTGCTTTTGAACGTAGCGCTCATCAACTTCCGCGCTGCTGGCAAGGCCTGCGCGCAGGGAATGGCCCGAGAACAGCCGCACGCGCTCGGCTTCAGGCAGATCAGGGCGTAGCCCGGCCTCGCGGGCGCAGGACTTGATCAGCCGGGCGACGTGCTTGTCCGACAACCGCTCGCTCGTAGCTTTCAGGCCGTTGCGTGACGTGGCGACGAAGATCGGGCCGAAGTCGATCCTTGCGTAATGCAGCCACTGCGTCAGGGCATGGACCGGGCAGGTCTGATCTGATGAGCCGCGGGCGATTTCGACCTCGCGCCAACCGGTCTTGCCGCGCAGGGTGAGGAGCACGCCGTCCTCCAAGATCTCGACCCAGCCGCCGGAGTCAGGCGTGTCATCCTTGCCGTGGTCGAGGCTGACAATTTCGGACCGACGCAGGCCACCAGCAAAGCCGATCAGCAGGATCGCCCGGTCGCGCAGGCCGCGCAAATCGTGGGGGAGGGTTGCCAGCATGTCGCGCAGGTCTTCCGGCAGAATGGCCTCTTTCTGTGCTGGTGGCCGTGCGTGCTTGCGGCGGATGCCAGCCAGGACGCTGGCAATGTGCCGATCTTTGCGGTCGAGCCGCTCTCCGCGCTGCGCATAGCCCCAGGTCAGGCCAGACAGCCGCCGTTCTATAGAGGAGGCCGAGAGGGCAGGTGCTTTGCCGCTCGGCGCTGCCAGATCGGCGATGTAGAGGCCGATCAGCTGGGACGACGAGGGGAGAGGGTCCGCGCCACGCATCCGGCACCAGCGCGCGAAGTGGGCCCAATCCTTGGTGTAGGCCTTCAGCGTGTTCTCCGACGCCGCCTGACGCGCATAGTCACGCGCCGTTTCGACCAGGCGGTCGAGCGTGCCCGAGCCAGCGACATGGGAGGGCAGGGCGATCGTGTCGCGCTCCGTATCAGCGCTGTCGTCCCGCTCATGGCGATCGGGACGTTCCGGGGGTTCTGAAGGCGATTTCTCGGGCGTTTCGGTCATACCGTCGAGCATACTCCCGGCACGTCCGATAATGCAACATTATTGGACATAATGGCGCTGACAAAGCTGCGGCGCTATTGGTGCATTTAGCTGGTAGAAAGCGCCGTCATAATGTAGGCTGCCGGCATGAGAAAACCGCGCGCCGAGCCTTTGGAAACCTTGCCGATGCTGCCCCCGCTGCCGGGCTGGATCGGTGCTGCCCCGGCAGAAACCCTTGAGGCAGCGGCCTTCCGCTCTGGGGCCGCGCTGGCGCATCTGAGCCAAGTGACCGCGGCCGGGGATGTGCCTGTGGCGCTGTGGCGGGACCGCTTGGCTTTGGTGGCGGCCGGGAACTGCGCTGAAATGGCGGGGCGCAGGGAAGGGCCGGGCGCCTTGCGCGATGCCCTGCACCTGACGGGTCCGGGCGACGACCCCGGCCCGGCGGGACGGCTTTTGCAGCAGTGGTCACGCGCGGTGGCCCGGCCTGTCTCGGTCGCGCATCTGACCAATGCGCTGCAAGGGATCGTGGCCGAGCGGATCGCGCTGTGCCTTGATGCCATGGGGCAGACCCCGGTCGACCGCGCGGCGCATGTCATTGAGGCGGTGCTGACAGATCACCCGCGGGCCGAAACTGCGGCGCTGATCCTTGCCGATGCGGTTCTGGCAAAGGGGGTGGGGGCAACGCATGTGCTGCCACTTCTGGCGCTGACGCTCAGGCCCCGCGACCTGCGCCTGCGGGGCGATGATCTGCGTCTGGCCTGTCACCGCGCCGTGGTCTCTGCCATCGGCGGGCAGGTGCTGCCACTGGCCGGGGACTTGGCCCGGGCGGCGGCCCGCCTGCGGGCGGTGGCCCCAAAGCTGCGCGCCAAGGCGGCGGGCCGGGCGGTCGATCTGTTCCTGTCGCGCGATGCGCTGGCGCCGGGGGCATTGGCCTTTATGTCGGATCGGGCCGCGCGACGGCTCTGCGACCGACTGGTTGCGCTCGGCGCCGTGCGCGAACTGACAGGGCGGGACACGTTCCGTCTGTACGGGGTCTAAGCATGGGGCGGCGCGAGGACACAGAACTTGACCGCGAATTGGCCGTTCTTCCCCCTGAGATGCGCTGGCGGGAATGGATGCGACGAATCGAGGCGGTGCTGTTTGCAAGCGCGACCCCGGTGGCGCGCGAGGATCTGGCGCGGGTCGTGGGGCAGGGGGCCTCAGTCGATCTGTTGATCGAGGATCTGGCAGTGGATCTGGAGGGCCGACCCTATGAGGTGGCACAGGTGGGCAAGGCGTGGATGCTGCGCACGCGCGCGGCCTATGCCCCAGCGATCCGCGCCGCGGCGGATGTGGACGGCCAAGCGCTGAACCTGTCAGAATACGATCTGGCCGTGCTGGCGGCGATCGCATTCCACCAGCCGGTAAGCCGCGACGGGCTGAAGGACATCTTCGGCAAAGAGATCAGCCGTGATCTGATCGGCAGGTTGGCCGAGCGTGACCTGATCGGCACCGGCCCGCGCGAACCCCGGCGCGGCGCGCCCTACACTTTTGTCACCACCGAGACCTTCCTTGCCACCTTCGGGATGGCGTCCTTGCGCGACCTGCCCGATCCCGAGCAACTCGCAGATGCCGGCCTCGCGGGCAGGTCGGAGGCTCACGACATTTAAGGAGCGGGTTGAGCTTCGGCCGCAGATCGGCGGGCTTCATGAAGCTGGGTCGCTGCCCGCAGCAGGGCGGCCAGATCAGTCGCTCTGGGGGAGGAGGCCCGCCGCAGCCCTGCAGTTTCAGCAAGCTGATCCGTGAGTTCCTTGACCAATCCGTTGTGGTTTCCAGCGGCATTGGCAAGCCGGACCCAAAGGTTCAGCGGGCCACCACCTTTGTGGCCAACTATTCCGCTCTGCCCTTCCGACAGCCGCCGGAAGAAATCGTGGCGAATCCGATGCGACAGTTGCGGGATCGTTGATGTCGTCGTACCGACGGGCACCGGGCATATTGCAATCCTCTCTGGCAGGGTTTTCCGTTTGCCCCGGCCCACGCCAAGTGCGAGCCCTGCTGTGTCAAGACGAAGCAGATCGTCGATCAGCCGCTCGAGACGCCGGGCGCCTGGGTTTGCCGGGTCCGTCGGTTTGGCGAGAGGAGCGTCGCAGAAGGCGCAGTATTGCTGTGAAACAAGGCGATCCTGTCTGAACGGCGCAAGGCCCTGACCGCAAGACGGGCAGCGGTCGCGCAATCGGCAGCCATGGCGAAAGCAGGACACGCGGGTTGCCAGAGTCCAACTCTGCCGGAAATAGGGCGCCTCGTCTTCCCGCAGGCAGGTGGGACAGAACTGCAGCCAACAGGACTGCGCCGTCGATGTCCCTGCATCTTGCGGCCGGCTCCGCAGCTGCAAGCGCACGCTCGACAAGGGACTGTGGGCCAGACAAAGTCCGTCAATATCTTCGGGGCAGATCGACGTATGGTCGAGCAGGATGCGGCGAACTGCCTCCGGAAGATGCCGGTCAAGTTGTGCCGACCATGTCTCGCCGGCCACTCCGAGCACCGCTCCAAAATAGCGCGGCGGCACACCATTGGCATGTGCAAGCCGATGCAGCCAGCTTGACAAAAGCTCGCCAGGAGCCGGCCTGATGTCCACCGGCCAGCGATGTCCCGCCGCCACTCTATAGCGGCGGGCCGGGGAGACGATGATCCTCGGCGCATTGCTGGTCATGTCATTGAATGGCGCAAGGCCGAGTTCCGTCGCCGTGACAGCGGCACATAGCCGAGGGCCATGACGGTGCTGGACGTGATCCGTTCCTCACCGCTCTCAATAGCTGCAACCGCCGCCCGGGTGACGATGTCGACCACCTCGCCAATCAGCCCTTCCGACAGATCATGGATCATTCTGGCAAGGGGCAACCGCGAGAGGTTAGAGGCTTGGGCAAGCGGAATGCTCGCCTCGAGACTGTCGAGAAGGGCTGCAAAATCCTCGTCGAAACCCCACCGCGGCACTGGGACCGTATCAAATCGTGATCCCATTTCATCGGTGTCGTGCAGCGCATCGTAGACGGCGATTTCGCCGACAAGCACGGGCGAGATGTCATGCACCCGTGCGATCCGCCGCAGGAACGAGAAGATTGCCTTCACATCCTGCCTGCGCCCACGCAGCGCACTATAGAACTCGTCGAAGATGAGCAGGCGCGGCTTCAGGCTGTCGAGAAGATGATCGACCTGTTCGCTGGCGCGGGACAGGCTGCGCCAGCCGGCAGCCTGCGGGGCGCGCAGTCCGGACAGAATGCTGGCGTAGAAATGCGACAGGCCTGCCCCCTCCCGGGTCTGGATCACCCAGACCCTTTGCCGGTCGGCACGGCGCAGATGTTCGACGGCGAAGCGTTCGGCGATCATGGTCTTGCCGTTGTGATAGGGACCAGCAATCAACAAGCCGCGTGGGCGGAGTGATGGCGGACGTTCCAGCAGCTGCCGCAACGCATCATGTGCCGCAGAGGCACCGGGATGGCCTATCCAGCGTGGCGCCCGAATATGAGCAATGCGGGTGGCAGCATCCGCATCGAGCAACGCTGAGGTTGATGGTAGGAGATGGTCGGCCATGCTACCAGGTCTCCACAGGAAAGACGCGGCGGGGTCGGTCAGGTTCTGGTCCGGTATGGGTCGCCTCTGAAACGTGCCCGACATTTTGATACGCCTTCGGCGCGTCTGCGGCGTGTCGGGCCCGGGTCATTTCCCGCAGGTGAGCCTTCGTGGATCTGGCCCCGGCGACCGTTGCCGCGATTTCCCGGCGCAGAAGCGTCTTTTCCTGCGCCGGTCGTTGTTGGCTCTCTCGCATGCGCGCTCGGTCGGCTTCATGCTGCCAAAGGGTGATTGGCATGGTCACCCCGTCCCGCCGCTTTACCGGACGCCAGATCCGCGTGTCGGGATCGGCGATGTAGATCCGGCTGATGTCCCGGGGGTCGTAGCATAGATCCAGAGGTGGCAACCGGTCACGGCGGGCGACGAGAGGCCCAAGCCATTGCTCGAAGTAGTCGATGGCGAACACGCTGACGCCTTGGGGAGAGATGCGGCGTGTTGTGCGGGGGAGAAAGTTGAGCAGGACTTGGTCAGGATCATCGATCGGCCGGTCCGTCGGTGGAAGTCGCCGCTCCCATTCGAGGCGAGGCACGGTCAGCTTGCGCGCGTTCTGGGTCTGGTTGTGATCGATGATTGCCAGGGCAATGCAGCGCTCGAGGGCCGCGAAGGTCAGACTTGCCCGCTTGTCGGACGAATAATCTCCGCGGTCCGCGATCGACCGACCGGTCTTGCCGGGAAGGGAGCGAAGCACCGTGTTCACCTTGCCCAGGAGCCGTTCGACAACGCCACCCCGGTGAACCGTTCCCTTGTTCCGGGTGCGGACGCTGATGCCGAAATCGGCACATCCCGTCGTGAAGGTGCTGCTCTGGAACTCCTTAGCGGAGTCCACGACGATCTGCTTGGGCCGGCCATGCATCGCCCATGGATGGGCAATCCCGCGTTCTGCCAGCCAGTCATCCTTGCGGCACATCGCGTGCGCAAGGCACAATGCCACCGAGAGTCGGGAAGGGCGCTCGAGGGTGAGGCAAAAGCCGATGATTGCACTGGTCGCCACATCGGCGGCGATGGTCAGATAGGGTCTACCCACGAAAACGCCGTGGTCGTCGATCACCTCGACGAACTGGATATCGGCCGGCGTGTGATCGATCTGGACGACGTCAAGGGAGTGGCTGGCGCGGATATATCCCGGACGCGGCTTCAGGCGGTGCAAGTGTTTGCCACCGGAAAGCCGCCGCCGCGCGATCTCCTCGGGGGAGAACAGTTTGGCAATCCGTCTGGCAACCGTGACATAGGCCGGGGGCTTTAGCCCTTCGTCGGCACAGCGCGCGCGGATTTCGTCGACGATCGGGGCGAGATCAGGTTGCTCCGGCTGCAGCCACATCTCCCGCAACGTCTCGGAAATGATGGCTTCAACGCCGATCGATATCCTCGCACGCCGCGCACCGTTTGTTCGCGGCAGAACCGACGACACACGTCGCTCCCCACGATACCGGGCGAGGTGATTGTAGACCTGACGGGTCGACAGGCGCAGTTCCACCGCTGCCCGGCTGACAGCCTCCCGCATTGGCAAGTCCCCGTCCAGAACGCGGTCCAACTCGCGGGCAATCCGAACCGCCTTCGACCAAGCTTCCTCTGAAGCGCGGGAAGCTGCCCGTTCCAAGGGCCGATCTTTGCTGAGCGTTGTCATTCCGCCGTGCCCTTCGAACCCTATTGAAGCCCTAAATGAAATTGAAATTGCAAAGCAAAAACCCTCGCCGCTTCCAGAGCTACCTTGTGGAAATCATGTGAAAACCACGCAGTGAAATCGTGAAGGAAAAGCGACAGTGGTTCCTGCCCGGCCCGATGGAAGTGGAGCCGGATTATCTGCCGCCCGGAACGAGGGCAGAGCTGCGTGAAACCGCAGTCCTCGACGATTGGCGGAAGGCAGAGGCAGGCAATGCCGCCCGTCTCGCCCGTGTGGCTGGCCGGATTGGCGCGCTGGATGACCGTCTGCACCGTGGCCCGGAGGGCTGGCGGCACAGGCTCGCGATGATGGAGGCGGCAGACCTCAGCTGGTTTGTGGGCGACCGAATTGGCCCAGATCGGCTGGCGCTCTGGATATCCATGCGCTTGTCCGGGGTGCAGGACGACACCGCAGCGCTCGCGCGTGTCGGATGGGCGGTGCGGCGTCTTACAGGCGGTCCCGGCCCAGAGGTGGACCTTTCCGCTTTCCTTGATCGCCGTGACCCTGAAAACATGGCTGACGAAGCCGAGCCTTTCGCGGATCGCGCAGGCGGTTGGCTTGACCTGATGGAGCAAGCCGCCGATCTGCACCCGATCACGCGCGCATGCATGGGGTTTCACCTCTGGAGCCTTGCGGGCCTCGGGCAACACGGCGACCGGATGGAAGCGGCGGTAACCGCCGCACGCATTGCCGCCAGCGAAGGCCCGAATTCGAATGGGGGGGCCATCTTTGCGCCTCTGGCTTTACGCGGGGCAGGGGGACTGCGCGCCAGTGGCCCACCGGCTGAGCGCTTAGAGCGTTGGCTCGAGGGAATGGAAACAGCATGCCTGACCGCGATGCGGCACCTCGACGATATCGCGGCATGGTCAGCGCGGGCGGAAACCATGATGGCCCCGCTCTCTGGCAAGACACCACCAGCATTGCGCGCGGTGCTGACCGAATGGCCCGTCGTCTCCGCTCCAATGGCCGAGACCCTGACCGGTGCCAGCCGCGCCGCCGTCCAGCGCAACCTCGCCTGGATGGAAACGCGAGGCCTTATCCGCGAGGTGACCGGGCAGGGGCGATATCGGATGTGGTGCGCCACCGACTGAAAACCGCAGCAATATTTATGGCCTCCAGTAGATCTTCTTCTATTATTCAGGCAGATCCCCGTCAGCGAACAGGTTGGGGAAAAGTCGCTCGCGGTAGTCTAGAGGAAACGCCAAACGCACGGGCGTCTTCGGTGAGGCGGATGACAGGTAGCCGACTGATGTTAGCTTGCTCAGCGTGTTGCGCGCCGTGCGCTCGGAGGTCTTGAGGACGATTTGCGCCTCTCCGCGTTCCAGCGTGCCATACCGAAGGACCGCCGAAATGAGGTCGGCCGCGCGCTTGTCATCGACAGTATCTTCGACCAGACGCCGGTAACGCTTTTCCAGACCGCCTAGGTCAAAGAGCTTGGCCGAGAAGGTAATCTGATCCAGCGCAACCTTCAGGAACCATTCGCAATAGGTCTTCAGGGCGGCCTCAGAGAGGTTACCCCGCCCGTCTCGATCGCCGCGCCGCGGGCTGTCGGCCATGTCCATCATGCGTTTGTACTCGCCACGGTCTGTCAATCCGCGCGCCAGCCCGCGCGAGACAGACCATAACCCTTGGCCGCCGATACCAGCCTCGAGCGCCATGGCATGTGACATCAGGCGGCTGACCCGCCCGTTCCCGTCGGGAAACGGATGGATATAGTTGAGCCGGTGGTGCGCCGAGGCAATGGCGATGATCCGTCCGCTCGCAGAGCGCGCCGCGATCTGAAAGCGTTTGTCGAAATGATCCATGAAGGCCGCAACTCGACCCGAGGAGGGCGGCAGGTGCCGTCCGACGACGACTTCGCTGTCTCCCTCTTGCCGGATACGACCCGGAATGATGGGCTCCGTGCTTCCATCCGGGTGTTCGATGCGGCGGAATTCCTCGGGCATCTCGTCGTAGAACGCCTTGTGGACCCAGGTGAGGAACGCGACGGATGTGGGCCGGAGCAAGATGCCTTCCCGATGCATCTTGTCGATCGACCGCTGGACGATGACATGTGCGCGGGCTTCCAGCGCAAGCGGGCGCGTCTCGGCTTCGAGCTCGGCCCCGGCGAGGGCGCGTTCGATATCGCGCGGGCGCGTGTTGTGCCCCTCGATCAGGTTCGAGTAGTAGCAGTTCATCACCCTGACCAAGTCCGCCAGCTCGGCCGCGCTATCCGGATGCAGCCCCTGTCCAAGCCGGGCTGCCTCGCGCTGAATATCGACCGACAGGTCCGCCAGACTGGCAGGTATCTGCTCCTCGAAGAAGCACGGTTCTATCCTGCCGGGTGTCTCAAGCATTTTTTGCCGATCTTGTAGGGGCGGAACTATCATCCCTTGTTACTCTTTTTGGTCATGAAGTCCAAGAGTTTGCCGATGTGTCTTGCCGATCATCGTTGCCGACATCAAGCATAGGTGCCGAGGCAGAACATTTACAATAACCGGAGAGGTTTCGTCTGGCTCGCGGGGGCGCCAACCACTCCACCGTTACCGCGGAATTTCTCCGGCCAACACGGCCCGTCCATGGACCGCAAGGGTTGCCGTGAACCTCGGACATCCGAACTGCCGGATGACATCGAAGACACGCGCATCGTAGGCAGCTTGCCCGATCAAGCGACACAGGTCCGATGCGTGGAACTGACGGTTTGGGCTTGGCGCAGCCTGGATCTGATCGAGCAATTCACGTTCTTTTGGATCAATTGTCCGTTTCGGGGTTGGAGTGGGTTCCGAGCGAAGTGGAGTTCCCGGTGCAGTGCGCCATTGTCGCGTAGCCCTTAAATGCGGTATAGGAAAATCAACAAAATCAAAGGGGCGGCTTGAGACCGTTCAACTACCTGGGGTCATGCGGCACGCTGAAAGAGCGGTAAAGGCACGAACGGCGAAATGATAGTCTGCTTTGGTTGAACGGGCGGCCGGTAGGCGAGACGTTCCGCAAGATCGCAATTGGCAAGGGCCACGCGAACTTGAAGGAGCAGGTTAGCCCCGCGTTCCGACCAACGCATCTGCTGCTTTTTGACCATTCGCCTTGCGACCAAATTGTTGACGCTCGCTTCAGCGGCCGTTGAGGCGATCCGTCTCCCTTCGCGATATCTTGCGCCGTAGTTGGTTATCGAACCCCGGTTCTGCTCAATGTAGGTGCGCAAGTTTAATAGACCGCCTCGTAGCGTGACGATCGTGTAGCTGCTCTGTTCATCTGCCTTCAGGTCGTGAAACAGTCGACCGATAAGGTCAATTGCCCTGTCTCTTTGACCATTCCAGAGACGCCATCTCACCGCTGCTATGTCTTCCAGAAGCTCCTCCCGCTCGTTCGGCGGTAGTCGTTGCGCCAACCACGCGGCAGTCTGCTCGATGGGGCGCAGCTTCATAGCAATGTGAAACCAGTCGAGGATGTGCGTCGCCGGCTGCGGGAGAGCGGATTTCAAGCGCTTCAAACAGTCCTCACCGTCAGAAATCACGGTGATATCGCCCTTGCCTTCGTATCCGAGACGTTTGAGGGCAAGCAGCCCTTCTGCCCTCATTCTCCGTCGCGATGTACCTGAAAAGGCGAACAGAACTCCTCGGTCGGATCCGACCCCGCCACGACTTGCATGGCAGATGACCGCTTCGAAACTTCGCGTCTCACGGCCGCGGATCTGCGGGATGTGTGCAGTATCGATGCTAAGGACAAATTCCCGTTCTGGGTCTTGAGGCAGCGGCAGCTCACATTGACGACCCTCCTGCGCATCAACTTGTTCAAAGAACATGCGCTGTTCTTCTTTTTCTTCCAGTCGCTTACCTACTGCCAAGGTGCGATGTCGCAGGGTCGTGTGCCGAGTTGGTGTCTGCCCCGGCAGGAATTCGGCCAGAACTTCCGCCGCTGCCCGGTAGGGCATAAGTGCGCCAAGCTTAGCAGTAAGCGTCATCAGTTCTGCAGTTGCACGGTCAGGGCAGAGCTCAGAGACCGGGGTAGTTGTGAAATCAACACCGGGCATGCAGCGGCGGCAGGGGTATAACCGCGGGCTCTCTACGGTGACAGCGCCGTAAACTGTCTGGATCGTTCTGGTCGAATAGTCCTTGATCGGCCGCTTTCCGCCACATCCCTGGCAATGACGTCGGAACAGAACATAGAGGGCACACTGCTGCTCGATGATGTGCCGTTGAAGCGAGGCCATGATCGTCTTGCCATCGTCAATCGAAAGGCCGACGCTACCGTCGATCAGATTGTCAAAGTTCTTCTCGATCTCGAACTCGAACCGGCGACCTCGCGTGATTTCGTCCGAACCCTCAATACTGATTTTCCAGCGCATCCTTCCTCTCCTCTGCCAAGACTGGCAGCGAGTAGAGCGCGGTTCGGCCAGAAATGCACCCCAGGTAGTTGAACGGTCTCACGCGACAACGGGATGAACAACGCTTGCCTCGCAGCAATGCGGCACCTCGACGATCTCGAAATATGGTCCACCCAAGCGCAGACTGTCATGTCGGTATTGTCTGGCCGTACGCCTCCAGCTTTGCGCGCTACTTTGACCGAGTGGCCGTTGGTCTCTGCACCGATGGCAGAGACTCTGATCGGTGCCAGCCGTGCGGCTGTCCAGCGAAACCTAGCTTGGATGGAGGCGCGGGGGCTGATCCGCGAGGTGACCGGCCAGGGGCGTTTCAGGATGTGGCGTGCGGCGGTTTAGCGGCCAGATTTGACCACAGCCTTCTCTGACGCTCGGCTTCGATAGCCCAAGAATGTTGGGCGCTCTTGTGAGGTGAGATCACGCATCACCGAGAGGCAAACGTACAACTGCTTCCAGTCCACCTGCCAGCACATTGCGGAGCACGACTGTCCCGCCGTGTGCCTGAATGATCGTGCGGGCGATTGCCAGGCCGAGGCCGACGCCGCCGGTATCTCGGCTGCGAGACCCTTCCAAGCGTACGAACGGCTCAAAGACCGCTTCAAGCTGGTCTCCGGGCAATCCCTGGCCCTTATCCGCGATGGTGATGACGGCCAATCCCGGCGTTCGGTCCAGCTTTACCATCGCAACCCCGCCATAGCGGACAGCATTGTCGATCAGGTTCCTTAGAGCACGGTTCAAGGCGTGCGGGCGGACGGTGATGGGCAGAGGCGACGACGGGGCAAGATTGGCTCGTTCTCCCCCTACATCGTTGACCAGATCAGCCAGCAGGACGGCAAGATCGACTTCAGCGGCGGGTTCTGCCCGCGCAACCCCGCGTGCGAATTCCAGTGTCGCCTCGACCATGGCCTGCATTTCCTCGACCAGTGCCTTCAGCCGTACGCTATCCTCGGTTTCGTCCAGCATTTCGATCCTGAGCCGCATTGCTGTAAGCGGCGATCGCAAATCATGACTCAGGGCGGCGAGCATGTGCGTGCGCTCGTTCACGAAGCGGGTCAGTCGGGCCTTCATCCGGTTGAAGGCCTGCGTGGTCTCGCGCACCTCGGATGGCCCCGTCGTCGGCAGCGGATCGGCATCAAGCCCACGGCCCAAGCGGTCGGCGCCAACAGCAAGAGCACGCATCGGGCCGACGACGCGCCGCGCAGTCCACCAGGCCACCAAAGCTACCGCAACCGCCATTAACACCACCGGCAGCAGGGCCTGCGGAGTTAATTGCAGGGCAGGGCGGTAAAACATCGTGCGCACGTTCAGCCAGTCGCCCGCCACAAGACGGATCGACAGCGTCAGCTCAATGGGGTCAGTCCGCCCCGCCATCATCGTCTCATGCATCGGGCGCATGGACGCAGGTACTCCCTCTGGTAATGGCAGGGACGCGAGGGACAGCGCATGAACATCGGCGCGCACTTCCCGTTCCGGCTCGCCAAGGATCTGGCGGATCTGGCCCAGAACCATGTCCGCCTCGGCGCTGTCGTGGGACGCTGCGGGCTCCGGTCCGACTTCAAACCGGACAAGCGGAGAATTTGCCGCGCGGAGTATCGACATGCGCAGATCAGTGGGGGCGCCATCCAGAAGCAAGACAACATTCGCGGCGCGCCCTGCCGCCTCCAGCCCGAGGGCTGCACGAACTGCACGGTTCCGTTCGTCTGTCAGCAGCAACAGGCCAAGCCCCTGTGTGATGGCCAACGCCAAAAGCAACATGATCAGCAACTGCCCGCCAAGAGATTGCGGGAAGAGCTTGCGCAATATCGGGAAGCGCGCGCTCATGGCATTGCACTGACATCTGCGGCGAGGCTGTAGCCACCACCCCAGACCGTTGCGATCAGTGTAGGCTTGGCCGGGTCGGCCTCGATCTTGCGGCGCAAGCGGCTGATCTGGTTGTCGATGGTGCGATCGAACACCTGTGCGGCGCGACCCGATGTGAGATCGAGCAGTTGTTCGCGACTGAGCACGAAGCGCGGCCGTTCCAGAAACACCGTCAGCAGACGGAATTCCGCGGTTGTCAGAGGGACCTCGATGCCATTGTCGTCGGTCAGGGTCCGGCGGTCGGTATCAAGCACCCATCGGTCGAAGGCCAATCTGTGCCCAGCAAGGCTGCCACCAACAACTTCCGGCCGGTCGGATCGGCGGAGGATCGCCTTGATCCGGGCCAGCAACTCACGCGGATTGAAGGGTTTGGGCAGGTAGTCGTCCGCGCCGACCTCCAACCCCACGATACGGTCAGTTTCATCACCCAGGGCTGTCAGCATCAAGATTGGAATGGCGCCCTGTGCGCGCAAACGTCGGCAGACCGAGAGGCCATCCTCGCCTGGCATCATCACATCCAGCACGATCAGATCGAATTGACCCACCTTCATCGCCGCATCCATTGCGACGGCATTGGCGGCAGACGTCGCGCGCATGCCGTTCTTTTCCAGATACTTCACCAGGGCATCGCGGATATCGCGGTTGTCATCGACGATCAGAATATGCGGCGGTTGGGTCATCATCTTGTCTCCTGATGTCGACCCTAGCTGAACGCGGTGGTGCTGCGGACAGAAGATTGTCGCAAACCTCTCTCAGGACCGTGGCTTGCGACAGTTTGATACAAAACAGGCCTCGTCCTGACAAACCTGTGGGACACCTCGCTCCCAGATTGGATCCATCGCAATCTGATCCAGGAGAGACAGAATGAAACGTTCGACAAAATTCGCCCTCGCAACCGTTGCCGCCCTTGGCGTAGCCGCTGTAGCCGTACCGGTCGTCGCGCAGCAGGGCCAGATGCAGCATGATGGTATGATGGACGGAAGGATGGGCATGATGGGCCAGCATGGCGGTATGATGGGTGGCGCCATGGGAATGATGGCCGGCGGCCAGAGCTATGCCATGGCCACGTTCGATACCAACAAAGACGGCACGCTCAGCCCCGAGGAAATGACAGCCGGGATTCAGGCTGAACTCAAGACCTACGACACCGACGCCAACGGTACATTGTCGCTGGAGGAATTCGCGGTGATGCACGCGGCTCACACCCGACCGATGACCGTGCGTGCCTTCCAGATGCACGACGCCGACGGTGACGCACAGGTCACGGAAGCTGAAATGGCCGCCATGGCAGAAATGATGCAAAGCCACATGGGCGGGCAGCAGGGCATGCCGGGCATGGGTCATGGGATGATGGACAACGACTGACGCGCTTTATTCTCCCACTAACTGGGCAAATCTCCGGTTAGCGGGAGGAATCCCAACACAGATCAGGAGGCCATGAAGATGAACGGCTACGGTATGGGATTTGGAATGGGCTTCGGCTGGCTCTGGATGATCGTCACCCTTGTGCTGGTCGGCCTCGCGATTGCGGCGCTGGTCAAATACTTGCGCAAATAGCGGAAGGGAAACCCGATGGACTATACGTTCAACCGGCTGATCACCGGCGCGGATTTTAACAAGGTCGACGCCCGGACCCGTGCCGCGCTGGCGGACAATGGTTTTGGCGTGCTGACAGAGATCGACGTCAAGGCAACGATGAAGAAGAAGCTGGACGTGGATATCCCAGCCTACCGCATTCTTGGGGCCTGTAACCCGAAGATGGCGATGGAAGCCATAGGGATGGAGCCGCGCGTCGGTGCGATGCTGCCCTGCAACGTTATCCTGCGCGAGGTCGAAGGCGGCGTTGAGGTAAGTTCGATTGATCCGGTGGCGTCGATGCAGGCTATCAACAATCCCGCATTGCATGCCGTCGCAGGTCAGGTGCGAAACCTACTGGCCAAAGTTGTTGCGGCAATTTGATTGCACCAGAAGCTGCAATCTTCGCTTGACCTTCCATTGATGGGAAGGCGCATCGTGAGTCGGTAGGCCTTTGCATCTGCCTTCGCGCGGCACTGACCGCGATAGGAGAACGCTATGAAACCCACCGATCCGCACAGCAGCCACGCCCATCCAGACCCGGATATGCCCGAGGGCCAAGGCGTTCCAGAAATTGGTACCGGGCCAACGTCCATTGACCCAGTGTGCGGCATGACCGTCACGTTGAAACCTGACACGCGGACCGAGGCGTTTGGCGGCAAGGACTTCCATTTCTGCTCCGGCAAGTGCCAGACGAAGTTTCAGGCCGATCCGTGGTTCTACGCCTCAGGCCGTGCGGCGGGTCGCAAGAAAGCTGCCCCAGCCAATGTCCAGTACACCTGCCCGATGCACCCCGAGATCATCCGCGATGCGCCCGGCTCGTGCCCGATCTGCGGCATGGCGCTGGAGCCGATACTGCCCTCTGACGAGCCCAGCCACGAGTTGACCGATTTCACCCGACGCATGTGGATCTCAGTTGCCGCGGCGGTGCCGCTGATCGTGTTGACGATGGGAGAGTTCGTGGCCCTGCCGGTGCGCGACTGGATCGGGCATCAGGTGGCCAGTTACCTGGAGTTCGCGCTGGCAACTCCGATCATCCTTTGGGCGGCCCTTCCCTTCTTCAAGCGAGGCTGGGATTCGCTGGTGAACCGGTCGCCCAACATGTGGACGCTGATCAGCCTTGGGGTGGCGGCGGCCTACCTCTATTCGCTCGTCGCGACGTTTCTGCCTGGCGTGTTCCCTGAAGTCTACCGGATGGGTCACGGTGTTGGCACCTACTATGAAGCGGCGGTGGTGATTGTGGCTCTGGTCTTTGTCGGCCAGGTCTTGGAACTGCGCGCCCGCGAACGCACCGGCGATGCAATCCGCGCGCTTCTCGACCTCGCGCCGAAGACGGCGCGGCGCATTCTGCCGGACGGCACCGAATACGATGCGCCTTTGGAGAACATCATGGAGGGCGACCGTCTGCGCGTGCGCCCTGGCGACGCTGTGCCAGTCGACGGCGTGGTGATCGAAGGTCATTCATCCTTGGACGAAAGCATGCTGACCGGCGAGTCGATGCCGGTCGAAAAAGGTCCGGGCGATGCAGTGACCGGGGCCACCATCAACAAGAACGGAAGTCTTGTTATCGAGGCTGGCAAGGTTGGCGCCGACACCGTTTTGGCGCAGATCGTGGCCATGGTGTCGAACGCGCGTCGGTCGCGTGCACCAATCCAAGGGCTGGCGGATCGGGTGTCCGCAATCTTCGTTCCGACCGTAGTTGGGATCGCATTACTGGCCTTTGCGGCCTGGATGATCTTTGGCCCCGAGCCAGCCCTGGTCTTTGCCATCGCGTCGGCGGTGTCGGTGCTGATCATTGCCTGCCCCTGCGCGTTGGGTCTTGCCACGCCAATCTCGATTACGACGGCGGCTGGACGCGGCGCTCAGGCGGGTGTGCTGATCAAAGACGCTGAGGCGCTGGAGCGGATGGCGGGAGTCGATACGCTGATAGTCGACAAGACGGGCACGTTGACTATGGGCAAGCCCAAGCTCACCAATACGGTGACGCTTGGGGACGTGGCAGTCAAAGACCTGTTGTCCCTTGCTGCGGCGCTGGAACGTGGGTCGGAACATCCGCTTGCCGAAGCCATTGTTGAGGGGGCTGACGCGCAGGGCGCGTCCCGGCAAGAGGCTACTGGATTCGAGGCGGTCACTGGCAAGGGTGTGCGTGGCAAGGTCAATGGTCGCGCGGTTGCGCTTGGCAACGCAGCCATGATGCAGGAAATGGGCTTGGACACTGCGCGCGCGGAGACGCAGGCGGACACTTTGCGCGCCGAAGGCAAGACCGCGATGTTCATTGCTGTCGACGGTGTGCTCGCAGGCATCGTCGCTGTCGCAGATCCGATCAAGGCGTCGACCGCACAGGCGATCAAGGAACTGCATGCCCAAGGGCTGCGCGTTATCATGGCGACCGGCGACAACGAACGCACCGCACAAGCTGTAGCGGGCAAGCTCGGCATAGATGAGGTGCGCGCGGGAGTGTTGCCCGAGGCCAAGAAAGATCTGATCGACCAGTTGCGCCGTGAAGGTCACAAGATCGCCATGGCCGGCGACGGCGTGAATGACGCGCCTGCGCTGGCGGCAGCGGATGTCGGCATCGCCATGGGTACCGGGGCTGACGTCGCGATGGAAAGCGCGGGCATCACGCTTTTGGGTGGCGACCTGATGGGCATTGTCCGAGCGCGCAAGTTGGCACGCGCAACCTTGCGCAATATTAAGCAGAACCTGTTCTTTGCCTTTGCCTACAACGCACTTGGCGTACCGATCGCAGCCGGGCTCCTTTATCCGATAACCGGCCTTCTTCTGTCGCCGATGATCGCGGCGGCGGCGATGAGCCTGTCCTCGGTCTCAGTCATCACCAACGCATTGCGTCTGCGCAGGGTTGATCTCTGAGGGGCAAGTCTTAGCTGGAAAACCGTACACTTGGGAAAGGTCTGCGAGACCGAGCGTCAAGCCGAGCCGGACAGGGTTTCGAAAAGAACCTGATGCCCGGAACCGCACTGACGGCCTTTGATTGCGCCAGTATCCCAGTTAAGAGAACCTGCCCTTTGGGAACTATCCGTGACGATCAGACGACCGAAAGCGTCACGAACGCAAGAGCAGCGTAGCGACTGAACTTCGCAAGTGTGACGATCAGTATAAACCGCCAGAGCGGTTCCCGCATCATGCCTGCGGCAAGCGTCAGAGGGTCACCGATGATCGGCAGCCACGACCCGAACAGGCTTACCCACCCCCAACGGCCATACCAGCCCTGGGCCTGAACAATTTGCCTTGCCGAAAACGGGAAACGTCGATGGTCGGAGAAGCGCATCAGAAACCGTCCGATGGTCCAGTTGACCGCCGCACCAAGGACGTTGCCCGCCGTTGCGACCAATAGAAGCAACCAAACGGGCTGTGTCCCGGCGAGAAGCAGTGCAACAAGCACGGCCTCGGACTGTGCCGGGATCAACGTGGCGGCGATAAACGCTGCGAAGAAAAGACCCGTCAGAGCAAGCATCAGTTCAGGTCGCCGTTGGCCGGCAGCGTTGCGGGCGGCCCGGCTGAGGACGTTGTTCGCACAAAGGTCACGTTCTTCCCGGGCGATCAAGGTCAGGTCTCGCTGTGTCGGCATGCCGACCGGGCAAATTCTTGCGAACCGCTGACAAACCAGACATCCGGGCCAAAGTCATGCCGAGCACGATCCAGCCAACAAGATTGGTACCGATTACGCGGGCGGAAAACAGCGCCGAAAGTTCTGGTGGCACGACTGCGGCAAGGTTCTCGTCAATAGTTGGTGCTCCTACGACATGAGGCAACAGTCCGATGACCAAAGCGGCAAGAAGCGCTGGCGGCTTGTGCCACAGAACGATCAAGCCCGCGCCTGCGCACGTGGCGATGGCAGTCGAAATCCACCAGACCTGACGTGCTTCAAGGTCAGCCGCCGGCATGCCGGGAAGTTCCGGAGGTAGGCCAAGTGCAGGTGCAAGGCAAAAGGCCGCAAACCCGATCAGCGCAATGCCAGGCCATGATACGTGCTGCGTCCGGCCGACGGCCGGGAGGGCTGCAACTGCGGCAGAGGCCAGAAGGCCAAAGCCGCCCCATGTGAGGACCAAGAACAGCATGGTCTGCAAATTGCGCGACACGTCTAGGCTATTGCCTGCAACCATGTCTGGATGCGCGTTGCCGACAGTAGCAGGTTCTTCAGCAGCGATAACTGTCGTTTTTGATGGTGCTGCGTCAGTCACCTGCAGAACAAGCTCACCAGTCTCGTATCGTTCGGCCTGACCGATCAGGGGCTGGATCAGCCAGAACTGCAACACGGCCGTCACGAGGCCCGCGACTGCACCAGCAATCAGCCCGCTTGAAAGCAGGGTCTTGGTCATCGTCAATCTCCTGTCAGATCAGTGGCAGGGAAAGCCGGTGGCGTGCCGGGTGTCATGCGTCGAGGCGTGCAGGGTATCCGGTGACGAGAACCCGGCGACAAACAACAAAAATGTCCCCAGAAAGGCCGTGGTCAGGATCGGGCGCAGCATGCCCGCAGTTTGCGTGATCGCTTGAGTGGTCGTGGTCATGGCTATCTCCGCCCGTCACACCCGACGGGATGTTGTTACAGTGGCGTCCGGCCGGTCTCCTGGCTCGCGGGGTCACACGTCCCTTCGCCTTCCCGGGCAATTTGGCCCAGTGGCATAATGAATGGACGCTACCGCATACAGTCGCGGGGGCGGCTGGGGCTTCGGGTGCCGCAATTGGGTCCACCCTTCCCCATTCCCGATTGAGTTCGGGGGTTCTACACCCCATGAACGCCGAGCCTGCAGACCGTCACGCTTCTGTGGTGCAATGTCAATCCACGGGTTGATGTTGGCGTGGGCGCGCATCGGCCAGTCTTCCAGAACGAGACAGACCAGTCTTCTTCTCTATTTCAGCCCTACTTGCGGGGCTGGGGCCATTCCCGAGGTCAGCCAGAATTGGACAATCTGGCCGATGATCCCCGCAGCATTCATCGGCGAGTTGCTGCAAGGTTTCCATCATGGCCTGCATCTCGCTGATTTTCCGCTCCAGCCCGGTTATCTGCTCCTGTGCCAGACGCTTCACGTCGCTACTCTGGCGGGATCGGTCTCGCCAGAGCGCCAGCAGTTCCTCGATTTTCTCTACCGGAAAGCCAAGGTCGCGAGAGCGCCGGATGAAGCGCAGCATTTGCACTTCGGTATCAGAATAGACGCGGTAGCCCGAACCGGTGCGCCCTGCCGCAGGGATTAGGCCTGTAGACTCGTAGTAGCGGATCATCTTGGCAGATACGCCCGAGGCTTTTGCGGCTTCACCAATGTTCATGATCTGGCTCCTTCAGGCTTGATTAGGGGCAAAGCGGCGCAGACGCAGCGCGTTGCCAAGAACGAAGACCGACGACAGCGCCATCGCGCCGGCGGCAAAGATCGGCGACAGAAGAATTCCGTAAACCGGCCAAAGCGCCCCGGCGGCGACCGGGATCAGGGCGGCATTGTAAGCAAAGGCCCAGAACAGATTCTGCCGGATGTTGCGCATCGTGGCCTTCGAGAGCGCAATGGCGTCGGGCACTGCGGTAAGACGCCCCGACATCAACACCACATCGGCAGCCTCGATGGCGATATCTGTGCCTGTGCCAACTGCAAGCCCCACGTCCGCCTCAGCCAGAGCCGGAGCATCGTTGATCCCGTCGCCGACATAGGCCAATGTGCCAAGGGCCTTCAGCCGCTTGACGGCGGCGACCTTTCCGTCGGGCAGGACCTCGGCCACGACCTCGTCGATGCCCAACTGCCGTGCGATGGCCTGCGCCGTGCGGGCATTGTCGCCCGTGATCATCGCAACCTTCAGGCCAAGCACATGCAGGGCCTTGATCGCCTGGGGTGTCGTTGCCTTGACCGGGTCGGCAACGGCAAGGATCGCCGCCAATTTGCCCTCTATCGCGGCATAGAGAGGCGACTTGCCCTCATCCGCTAGCCGGACCGCGATATCGGCAAAGACCGCCACATCCAGACCGAGCTTTGCCATGTAACGGTCGGCCCCGATGTCGACCTGCGAGTCGCCGGCGCGCGCCAGGACACCATAGCCCGTGACGGCGGCGAATCCGGTCACTTCGGGCAGGGTCAGGTTCTCCTCCTTTGCTGCTGCCACGATAGCGCGGGCAATCGGGTGTTCTGATTTACCCTCGACCGCCGCGACGGCGGCCAGCACCTGGTTACGGTCAAAGCCGGGGGCAAGGTGAAGATCCGTTAGGCTGGGTTTGCCCATCGTCAGCGTGCCGGTCTTGTCAAAGGCCACCACCTTGACGTCTTGCAAGGCCTGCAACGCTTCACCCTTGCGGAACAGGATGCCCAGTTCCGCGCCGCGCCCGGTTCCGACCATGATCGATGTCGGCGTGGCCAGCCCCATTGCACAGGGGCAGGCGATGATCAGTACTGCCACGGCGTTGACAAGGCCAAAGGTCAGGGCAGGCTCAGGGCCAAAAACCAGCCAGACGATAAAGGTCAGCGCGGCCAGTGCCATAACCGCGGGCACGAACCACATGGTCACGCGGTCCACCAACGCCTGGATCGGCAGCTTTCCCCCCTGGGCGGCCTCGACCATGCGGATGATCTGGGCCAGCATCGTCGCTTCGCCCACCGCCGTGGCGCGAAAGGTGAAGGCACCGGTCTGGTTGATCGTGCCACCGGTCACGGCGCTGCCAATCGTCTTTTCCACCGGCAACGGTTCGCCCGAGATCATGCTTTCGTCGATCCAACTGGCCCCTTCGGTCACTTCACCGTCGACCGGCACCCTTTCGCCGGGGCGCACCTCGACCAGATCGGACGGACGAACCTCGGCAATCGGCAACTCGACCACAGCACGATCTCGGAAAACCCGCGCCGTCTTGGCCTGCAATCCGACCAGACGCTTGATCGCCTCAGAGGTTCGCCCCTTGGCCCGCGCTTCGAGCGTGCGGCCAAGCAGGATCAGCGTCACGATGACGGCCGCCGCCTCGTAGTAGACGTTCACCGTGCCTGGTGGCAGCAAAGTGGGGACGAAGGTTGCGATCAGCGAATAGCCATAGGCGGCTGAGGTGCCGACAGCGACAAGACTGTTCATGTCCGGGGCAAACCGCGCCAGCGCGGGCAGCCCCTTGGCAAAAAAACGCAAACCCGGGCCAAAGAGAACCGCCGTCGTCAGGGCGAACTGCAGATACCAGCTGTTCTGCATGCCGATCGTGTTCATCACCGCCATATGCACCCATGTGAACAGGTGCGATCCCATCTCCAGCAGGAACACCGGCAGGCTCAGCGCGGCGGCGATCCGCAGATCCCGCCTCAGGGCGCTTTCCTCGGCGGCCTTGCGCAAGGTTACCTCCTCCGACAGATCGGCGGCGGACACGGCCAGACGCGCATAATATCCCGCATCTTCGATGGCACGGATCAGGGCGGCAGGATCGGCCTGTCCAATCACATGTGCCAGCTCGGTTGCCAGATTGACCGAGGCATAGGTTACCCCGGACACAGTTTTCAGCGCACGTTCCACCCGGGCGACGCAAGAGGCGCATGTCATGCCCTCGATCTGCAGATCGACAGGGCGAGAGGTAACGTCATAGCCCGCATCCTCGACAGCCTTGACGAGCAACGCACGGTCAACGGCTGCGCCCTTCACCTCTGCCCTTTCGGTGGCGAGGTTGACCGACGCCGATTGAACGCCGGGCACCGCTTTCAGAGCGCGCTCGACACGGCCGACGCAAGAGGCGCAGGTCATGCCCTCCACGTCGAGAACGAATTTCTCTGCCTCAGCAATTGGCAATGTAGTCGCCTGCATGTTCACAGCGGAACTCCTTCGGCATATGTTTCCGCTATTCGAGATAGGGCTTCCCATGATGGTAAGGTCAAGGGCTGTTTTTTGTTTTTTCACTCACGGGTTTGTGCTCTTGACCTTACAACGATGGGAAGCCCCATATGGTGTTGCATGAGACGGAACCCTGAAGGAGGTACTCATGCAGTTCCATATTGAGAACATGACCTGTGGCGGCTGCGCACGCAGCGTGACCAAGGCAATCCAGTCGGTTGATCCGACCGCCGAAGTCAATGCCGATCCCGGTGCACGCAAAGTCGATGTCAAATCCTCGGCTCCGCGCGACCAACTGGTTAACGCCTTGACCGAAGTTGGCTATGCACCTGCGTGATCGCGCTAGCTGGGCCATGAAGATAAAGTTTAGAAAGTAAAAGGAAGAAAACGATATGAAGAAGATTGCAACCGCTGCCGTGCTGGCCGCCGTGCTGGCCGCAGGAAACTATGTCTATGCCCAGACCGACAATATGGCAGGGATGGACCATTCAGGCATGAACATGGGAACCGACGGCATGACCATGATGAGCCACGCTGCCATGATCCCGCCAGAACTGGCCGACAACGCAGCCGTGAAAGGCTATGCCGCCGCGATGGACGCCATGATGGCCAATATGGCTCCCTATACCGGCGATGCCGACGTCGATTTCGTCAAAGGCATGATCCCGCACCATCAGGCTGCCATCGACATGGCGAAAGTGCAGCTTGAATTTGGTACGGATCCCGAGATGCGCAAGCTGGCCGAAGAAGTCATCGCGGCCCAGGAAGCGGAGATTGCCGACATGAACGCCTGGCTTGCCGCGAAAGGCATGTGATCAAACTTGCGGTGTGGGCATTGTGGCCAATGATCACCTTGCCCGCAGCATTCTTGCCCGTCACCCCATGCCGTGCAGTCCATGGAAGCCACCGGTGAGGATCACAGGCACGACGATCAGGGCTGCGGGCGCCAGGATCAGCGCCCGTTGCCATGCCCGCCTGAACTGCCAAAACAAGAATAGAGCGAGCAAGACAACCAACCCGACCTCGAAGACCGCGAAAACGTCGCCGTAGAAGCGCTGGTCCCAGTAGCTGACCGGGCTTCGGAAGATCCAGTCAGACAGCGGCCAGAACTGGCGTCGAGCGTCGTCGTGATGGGTTACGAAATCCGCTACAGCGTGAAGCAGACCAGACCCCGCGAAAGCACGAAGCAGGACGCGGCCGCTCCAATGGGCAGCGAGGAAAAGCGGGGCCCAGATCAGGAAGCCGTGATCCACCGCGAAAATCGCTTGCCACGGGGCCGAAAAGTATAGCCGTCCAAAGACATCATGCTCCGGCAAACCGAGCACGCGGGTGGACCACAGGACCATAGCGAACATCGGCAAGTCCGGGACAAAGCTACCGACCATCGCCGCAACAAGTGTTGCCGATGCCAGGGGCCGCGCAAAAAAAGCCGCTCCGATCAACATGTGCGACGGCGTGTTCATAGCGTCAGCATACAGATGTCTGTCTGGATTTCTCGTCTTCCGCGATGCGCCGGAGGAGTGTGTAGGGAATTGCGCCGTTGAGGACGGTTCGCCCGATCACGAGCCCCGGCGTGCCGATAAACCCGAAAATATCGGCGAGAGCCCGGGTCCGATCAAGGTCTGCCTGGACTTCCGGCGAGGCCATGTCGCGGGCAAGCTGATCGACGTCGAGTCCGATGTCGGTGGCTACGCGCAAGACGGATGCCGGTTCTGCGACCAGTGGCGTCCGCATGAAGTGTCGACGTAGCTCCTGCTGCTTGCCTTGCCGTGCGGCCGCAACCGACGCGCGTGCGGCGAGTTCGGACGCAGGCCCGAAAATCGGAAGTTCATGCTGGATGAGGCGGAAGGATGCCGTATCCTCTGCCAAAAGCGTGTCCAGATCCCGCTCAAGTGCCCGACAGTAAGGGCAGCGGAATTCACTGAAATATGCGATTGGGACGATTTCCGTCAGTACCGCCGGGCCGAACAGAGCAGGGCAAAGGTCGGCACGCAAAGCGTCTGCACGCGCGCGTCGCTGATCAACATCGGCGGGCGGTGCGTCTAGCCCTATGAGTGCGACCGTTGCTCCAGAAGTCTGACCCTGTTCCTCAAGCCGGCGAAATGGCGGCAAGTCTGGCAAGTCGATGTAACCTGGGCCGCGCCCGGGAAGACGGTCCCACGGCAGCGCACGCAAGCCGTAGATCAGGGCGACGGTCCCGCCAAGAACGAGCAGGCCACGGCGTGATCCTGTCACAGTACGGTCACCGGCGTGCCGACGGGCACTTGATCATAGAGCTGCTTTACATGATCGTTCAGCATGCGGATGCAGCCGTTCGATACGGATTGCCCTATGGAGGCCGGATCTGTCGTGCCGTGGATGCGGAAATAGGTGTCACGGCCGTCTTTGTAGAGATAAAGCGCCCTCGCCCCGAGAGGATTGCCGGGCCCGCCCGGCACGCCGTCCGCGAATTGCGCATAGCGGTCGGGGTCACGCCGTATCATGTCATTCGTCGGCCGCCACGAGGGCCACTCGGCCTTGCGCTCGATGATCGCCGTTCCCTTGAATTCGAGACCAGCCTTGCCAACACCGACGCCGTAGCGAATTGCGCGTTCGCTGTCGAAGACGTGGTAGAGGTAGTAAAGACGCGGGAATACAAGGATCTGACCCGGAGCGTGCTGCTCGCGGACGCGCACCTCTCGCGGCTGAAATTCTTCGGCCAAAACGAAAGGTTCTTCGGTGTGGGCTAGCAGGATAGACGGTGTGGCAAAAGCGGCAGCTGCGGCACCGCCTAAAAAGGAACGTCGGGAAATCATGATGTCTCCTGGGATGAAGCGATTGGACTTGGGTTCGTTCAGGAGACGTATCGCGGAGGCGGCGGTTGTGGAGAAGAGATGCGGCTGCTTGCCCGTACTGGCCCGATTTCGAACTGCGATGGGGCAAAAGCGATCTTCAATATCGGAGTCGCGACCTGACCGGCCAATAGGACCTGGCAGGCCACATGACCAGAACCGCCGCCGCAGTGGGATTCCTGGAATATTGGCATGGCATGCATTTCGAGAAAGGGGCTTTCATGAACTGCATGATCCGATCGCGCCTCCCCAAAAAGAGACGCGAGCACAACAGCGCTGCAAAGAATGGCGAGTAACTTTCGCATCACCATATATAGAGTCACATGTGCTCTGAAGTGTTGTTCACATCGCAGTGACCTCTGCTATTTTCGCGCGGCGCGGCGAAATCGCCACGTCATCACCAGTTTGTGACCATTTGATCTGACAAACCGGTTTGACCTTCCCACGTTGGAAGGCTGTATCACGATGAAAAAACCGAGGTGCAGCCCACGCGATCCAATCGACGTTACTTCGCTGTCGGAGCACTGGCCGCGCCCTTTTTGGTGGGCCGGGCCGCCTTTGCCTCCGAAGACACCGAAGGCCCGGTTCGCAATAACATCTCGTCGTTTCGGGTTCACGAGTGGCAAGACCATTTCGATGCGTTGGGTCTTGGGATCATCATATCTGACACGACCGCGAAGGTTCTCCAGCACTGGACCGGTGACGGTCAGATGTTCCTGTATCCGAGTTCTGTCCCGCTATCCGAGGATCTGACTCGCAGGGGCTATACCGAAGTCGTCGAAAAGCGCGTCAAACCAAGCTGGACACCGACGCCATCGATGCGGGAGCGCAATCCCGAGTGGCCAGCATTTGTGCCGGGCGGCGACCCCAGCAACCCGCTTGGAACGCGTGCCCTCTATTTGTCCTGGCAATATTACCGCATCCACGGCACCCACGATACGCGGAAAATCGGGCGCCGTTCCTCAAACGGTTGCATCGGCCTCTACAACGAGCATATTGAAGAAGTCTTCGACCGAGTTCCGGTCGGGACGCAAGTCAAGTTGATCTAGCCTTATGTTGAAGACGCACACCAAACGGACCGCGTTGAACTTCCTGCTTCCGGGCGGGATGGTCCGTGTTCTATGGGCATGGTCTTTCATGATCGTGCTGCTCTGCGGTTTGACTATTGGCCAATCTGCATCGGCGTTCGCCCCGGTTGATCATCACTCCCCGACCTCGGTAGAGATGTCAGACGGCACTGCCGGATCGACGAACATATCGCTGTCTTGCCATCCGGCGCTGGCATGTACTGCATTCGTGTTGCCAGTCGGCGCAGTGACTGCGTTCATCCCCAGCCATGCAGTGATGTCGCGACCGCGTTTGGCCCAGACCCAGCTTCGCTTCGGGGGCCCCTCTGTCAGTCTGCCCCCTCCACGTCTGCTGATCTGAAGGTCAGCCTGGGCAAGAGCCATGGTTCGATGGTGCCGTTTCAGGCCCAGTCGAGTGCTCTGTCGTTTTAATCCTGACCCAAAACATGTGCGCAGTTCGCGAACCGCCTGAAGTGCGGTGCGCGGTGGTCAATCAAAAACAACAAACCGAGAGCAGTCAGGCAGATGGCAAAACAATGGACAGGCGCTATGGCGCTTGCCGCTTCCGCAGTCGCGGCAGTGGCGATGGCACACAACGGGGCGAAAGGCGTCGTCCTTGAGAGGATGAACGGCATGACGGCGATGCGGGATACCGTGGCGGAACTGGCGCCAATGATGCAGGGCGCTGTGCCCTACGATGCCTTCATCGTCTCGGAAGGCGCCGCCGTGATCGCGAGCCACGCCGGCGAAACCATGCTGTCGCTCTTCCCCGAAGGCAGCCTTGAAGGCGTAACCTATGCCAAGCCGGAGATCTGGTCCAACTGGCAGGATTTTGCAGCTCTGGCAGAAGAGATGAGGGTATACGCAGATGCCCTGTCCGAGGCTGCGCCGAACGGGCTTGAACCGGCTTCCGCACTGCCGGCAGACATGGCGGGGATGGATCATACCGGAATGGCCATGCCCCCTGTCGAAGAGACCAATCCCGGTTTTTCGGTGGCAGAGTTAATGGGCTATGCCGAAAAGACCGCAGACAGCCCGGTTTCGTCAGGACAGGCAGACCCGGCCTCCCTAGCGCCGACCCTTTCTAGCCTTGCCGCCGATGATTTGTTCACTCGGATCAGCGGAACCTGCTCCTCTTGTCATGCGCAGTTTCGCGCGGGAAAGAACTGACCATGCGGGGCCTGATCCGGCTTTTTGCCATTTTGCCGACCGTGGTGGGTAGCCTTGGTGCCGGGGTGCTGGCGCTCTGGCCCATCGGAGATGCGGAGCCCGCCGCATTTCCGATCGGCGACCCTGAACGTGGGGCGTATCTGGCCCGTTCAGGCGGTTGCGTGTCGTGCCACACCAACGCGGCGGCGAAGGGCCCCGCACTTGCAGGCGGTGCACCGCTCGATACGCCGTTCGGAACTTTCGTGCCGCCGAACATCACGCCGCATCCTGTGGCGGGAATCGGGCGGTGGACCATTCAGGATTTCGCGCGTGCCGTGCGTCAGGGCGTTTCCCCAGAAGGGGACCCCTATTATCCGGTCTTCACTTATTCCTTCTACGCCGGGTTTACAGACCAGGACATCGCCGACTTGTGGGAGGCTTTTCGGACTGTCCCACCCGTCGCCGAAGCAGCTCCTGTCCATGATGTGGGCTTCCCCTTCAGTTTTCGGTCCGGGCTGAAGCTGTGGCGGGCCAACTATCTTGATGCGCCGGTGACGGACGCGCTGATGGGCACATCGTCGCCGTGGAACCGCGGACGTGTTCTGGTTGAAGGGGCGGCGCATTGCGCGGCCTGTCACACGGGACGAAACCTTGCCGGTGGCCTGAAAGACAGCGCGCGTTTTGCGGGAAACGACGATCTGCCTGGCGGCAGCAAGGCGCCGTCGATCCTCGTGGCCGACCTCCTAGGGCGGGGCTTTACGGTGGGCAACCTCAGCTATGCCCTCAAATCCGGGCTCCTTCCGAACGGAGATGCCTTTGGCGGCAGCATGGCTGAGGTCGTAGCGCAGGGCACTTCTTATTTTACGGACGCCGACCGCGAAGCGATTGCAACCTACCTTCTTGATCCCGATGGCACTGGATTAGTGCCCGCGCCCGGACCGCTGCCCACAGACACACCCATGGCGGGGATGGATCATTCAAACATGGACATGAGCAATGAAAACTAGAGTTCTGGCCATCCTCGTTGCTCTCGGCGTCCTCGGATTTGTGGGTGCATTCATCTGGGCAGCGATGCGGCCCCCGGCGTCAGTGCCGATATCATCCGGCGGAGTCGCACCGACTGCATCGGTTTCTGAAATGCTGCCGGACGGACGAATCGACGTGCAAGTCTACGCCACGGGGAACCGAGATGTCCGTATGGACATCCAGTTCGTGCCCGACGCTGATACAACAGAGTCGATCGACATGCGACCGGACGTCAACTTTGCCATGGTCGAGATGCACATGGACGGTTTCACACCGCCCCTTGAATTGGTCGAGGCAGGTGTTTGGCGGGTCAACCTCAAGCTGCCAATGGCTGGCCTATGGCTCGTCAATGTCGGTTTTGGTGAGGAATTTGCGGAGGTTCAGTTCGATGCTCCCTGAAATTATCGCGTCTGAGAAATTGCGCGCAGATGCCCTCCAAAGGCTCATTCGCGGAACTCTTGCCGGGCTGGCCGTGTTCGCCACCTTGGGTACAGTCACCGCTGTCTGGATCAATCCCTTCTTTGTGCGCATGACCCCGGTTGGACCCTGGGAGCTTGGGGCGACGACCTTAACTGCGATATTGGTTGGCGTGATCATCGGCCTCTGGGTTCCGCAGTGCCGTTTGCGAACGTCCGGGGCGGGTGGCGTTGCAAGCTTTCTCGGCATCGCTTGCCCGACCTGCAACAAAGTCCTGATGCTGATCTTCGGTGGCCCAGCCCTGTTGGCCTGGTTCGACCCGGTTCGGCCCTATCTGGCGGTGGCAGGCGTGATCATCATGTCATTCGCCGCGATGCGGGCGTTGCGGGCATACCGTGATTTCAGAATGTCGGCGGGCGGAACAGTAAACGCCAGTTCAACGTCGTTTGGGAGCAACAAATGAGGGTCGCCGAAATATCAGGCCACGCTGCAAGGCCGCGTCGTCTGGCACAACGGACGCTGGTTCGCCATGCGGCTGTGGCATTTTTGGCCACCGGACTGGTTCTTGGCTTTGCCGCCGTACACTTCGATTTCAGCCCGATGCACCGCTGGAACCGAGCATTCGGGGATGCCTCCATGGTACTTGTCGCTCTGTCCGTCGGGTTAGGGCCATTGGCTCGGTTCCTCCGGAGTATCGTGCGTGTTCTTCCTTTCCGGCGTGAGCTTGGCATCTACGCATGCCTTCTTGTGATCGTTCATGCCGCTGTGATCTTGATTGGTTGGGTCCAATGGGACCTGATGCGGCTTTTTGGCTTCGAATGGCATCCTGAACTTCTGACCTATGTGATGCTTCAGCATGGCTTCGGACTTGCCAATGCCATTGGGGTTGCCGCCCTTCTGCTTACGATCCTGTTGGGTGTGACTTCGAGCGACTTCGCCATGCGTCGCCTTGGTGTTTCGGGCTGGAAATTTCTTCAAATGGGCGTCCTGCCGCTCTGGTGGCTGACCGTCGCGCATGTAGCCTACTTTCTGTTCATGCATTTCCTCAGTTTTCACCGCGCGACCCCGCCGCCGAATACGCTCCAGCCTTGGTTCCTGGGGCTGGTCGCCGCAGTTTTTGCTCTGAGAGGGGCCGCTTATGTGCTGACCGTTCGCGCGAAGGGGAAATCTCGGCCGGAAGAAATGGGAGGAGACCGTGCGACGATCTCAACGTGACCTTGCCCAGATATCCCAGAAGACCACACGAAGGGCGCTTCTGATGGGGGGCGTCATGACAACGTTTGTCGGCGTGCTGGGCCTGCGGATGTGGCAACTGGGTGTACGTGACGCAGATCAATATTATCTGTTGGCTGAAGAAAACCGTATCAGCTTGCGGCTTGTGCCGCCCAACCGAGGTCGCATCTATGACCGCGCAGGAAAGATAGTGGCCGACAACGAGCAGGCTTTTCGTATCACGCTGGTGCGCGAGGAGGTCAAAGATCTTGAAGACGTGCTTGCGAAACTGCGACGTCTTCTGGGTCTTGATGACGAAGCCATCGTTAAGATCAAAGGCCAGATCGAGCGGACAAGCGGCTTTGCTCCAATCACCGTGAAAGACCGGGTCACGTGGGAAGAACTGTCAATCGTGGCTGTGAACGCGCCAGCACTTCCGGGGATCCATCCGGAAATGGTTTTGTCGCGCGTCTATCCGTTTGGTCCCGATTTTGCTCACCAGGTTGGCTATGTAGGCCCAGTGAGCGAGAACGATCTGAAGGAAGAAGAGGTCGCGGCTGAACCCTTACTCCGTCTGCCAGACTTTGAGGTCGGCAAGATCGGGATTGAGCGCAGACATGAACGAGCGCTGCGCGGCTTGCCGGGGACGCAGCGTGTCGAGGTCAATGTGTCTGGGCGCACCATGCGGGAACTGGCGCTTGATCCGCCGACAGCCGGGCCGGACATGCAAATCACGCTCGACCATCATCTGCAGAATTTTATGCGCGTGCGTCTCGAAGGTCAGAGCGCGGCGGCCATCGTCATGGACGTGACGGATGGCGATGTGCTTGGTTGCACATCAGCACCGTCGTTTGATCCGAACCTGTTCGTGCGTGGCATCTCGAACCTGGACTATGGCGCGCTGCGCGACAACGAGTTTCGCCCGCTGTCCGACAAGACAGTGCAGGGGGCCTATCCACCGGGATCAACGGTCAAGATGTCGAATGCGTTGGCCGCACTTGAGAGCGGTGTCATGGACCCTGCAGAAACGGTCGCCTGCAATGGCTATGTCGAGATTTCAGGCCGCCGGTTCCATTGCTGGAAACGTGGCGGGCATGGGCGGGTGGATATGGTCGGCGCTTTGCGTGAGTCCTGCGATGTCTACTTCTATGAGGTTGCGCAACGCATCGGGATTGACGGCATTTTTGCCATGAACGATCGGCTCGGGCTTGGCCAGAAGTATGATCTGCCGCTGTCCGGCATGGCGCGCGGCAACAACCCCTCGCGCGATTGGAAGCAGAAGAAGTACGGCCAAGACTGGCTGATTGGCGACACGATCAACGCCTCAATCGGGCAGGGCTTTACTCTGGCCTCGCCGATTCAGCTCGCAACCATGGTGGCGCGGCTTGCTTCCGGCACGGCCGTGCTGCCTCGGATGGTGCGGCCGATCAGCGGGACGTCGACGGAAAACTCTGCTCCAGCGTCTCTTGGACTTTCAGCTGAGGCGCTGTCCATCGTTCGGCAGGGTATGTTCGAGGTGTCTAACCACGAGCGTGGCACTGCCTACGCGTCAAGAATTGCCGACCCGACAAAAGTGATGGCAGGAAAGACCGGCTCAAGCCAGGTTTTCTCGATCTCGGCGGCGGAACGCGCGGCGGGTGTCCGATCACAGGATGAACTGCCGTGGAACCGTCGTGACCACGCGCTGTTTGTCGCCTTTGCCCCGTTCGACGCACCCCGCTATGCAGTCACAGTGGTAGTCGAGCATGGTGGTGGAGGTTCAACGGCTGCCGCGCCGATAGCACGCGATATCATGCTGTTCGCGCAATACGGCGGATTGCCACCGACGGACGCTTATCCCGCGTCGCAAAGGACCCGCGTCAGCGATCAGCTGGCACTCTTGTCCGATCGCATCCTTCCGCCCGATGGTGCGACATCAATTGTGAGCCGGACATGACCTTGCGGGAGAAGAACAGATGGGCGTTCCGCCTTCAAAGGTCGTTGCTCATCGGCGGCCTCTTGGCGACCGTGGCCACTCCATCCTTCGCCTTCTTTCACAGTGAGCCGGATATCGAGTTGGGCCGGAAGACGTATCAGGAAACTTGTGCATCCTGCCACGGCGCAAATCTGGAAGGGCAGCCGAACTGGCAATCAGCAAACTCGAACGGGACTTATCCTGCACCTCCCCACGATGAGACAGGTCACACGTGGCACCACGGGGATGAAATGTTGCTCAACTACATCCGCAAAGGTGGGCAAGTTGTGCTGGACGAGATGGGTGTCGATTTCATGTCAGGCATGCCCGCGTTCGGTGAGCAACTTTCGGATGCCGAGATCGAAGCGATCCTCGCCTATATCAAATCGACTTGGCCAGCGCGGGTCCGCGCCACGCAGGAAGACCGCACCCGCATGGAGGCGGCGAGCGAATGAACCAGCACCTTAGTCTCTCCCCAAGAAGAAACCTGCTTGCCTCTCAAGTGGCTAGAGGGTTCACACACGACAAAATCAGCCCCATTTCCCAGAAGGTCTCACCTATGCGCGTTACCCAAATGATACTTGCCGCCACGTTTGCACTAGCGTTGCCAGAACAATCCCTGTCGCAAGAGATCTCCGATGATCGGATCAAGGCGCTCGTGGCCGAAACACTTCGGGAAAATCCCGAACTGGTGCTGGAAGCCTTGCAGGCCCTGGAAGCGCGCCAAGCCGAAGCTCAGGCCGCCACAGCCGCGTCTGTCCTCACCAAAGAACGCACCACTTTGGAACGCGACCCCAATGCGCCAATCCTCGGCAATCCGGACGGCGACGTCACGATTGTGGAATTCTTTGACTATAATTGCCCCTACTGCAAACGGGCCATGCCCGAAGTCAATGCCTTGATGGCCGACGACACCAACGTGCGCCTTGTTTTGCGTGAGTGGCCGATCCTGAGCGAGGGGTCTGCTTTTGCTGCCCGCGCCGCCCTGGCGTCGCGGCAGCAGGGCAAATACGCCGAAATGCACGACGCCCTGATGACGATGCGCGGCAAGGTTGAAGCAGAGGCCGTGCTGCGCATAGCAGGTGAGGTCGGTCTCGACATTGAGAAGCTGAAGATCGACATGCAGTCGCCCGAAGTTGAGGAGCATATTGCCACCTCAATGAGACTGGCCGAGGCGCTTGGTTTCAATGGCACGCCCTCGTTCGTGGTCGGCGATCAGCTGATCCCCGGTTTTGTGGAAAAGCCGCAGTTGGTCGAAGCCGTGACAGCAGCACGGGCGGTAGAATGAGTGTCCTATTGCCGCGCTTTCCTGTCGCCCGTCTTCCATTCTCGTTTGCGGACGTGGAAAGGGTCCAGACCGCGATCAGGCGGTCTATCTTGGTGGTTGCAGTGTGGATGGCCCTGTCAGGGAATGCCTTGGCGCATTCGTTCACTGCAGCTCTTATAGTCGCCGACGATAACCGTGAAGCAAGCCTCGCAGAAGCCGTACGCGGCTTCCTGCTGGCGGCAGACGAGCGGGATGGGCACGCAAACGAAACGTCTGACGGGCATCTGGGTGGGGTCGATGTGCATGTGCTTCCGCTTCCGCGCGATGCAGCCGGGTCGGTCGAAGGCCTGATCGGTAAACCTACCGAGCCCGGCGATGTCGTGGTCGTCCTTGGCACTGAACCTGCAGCAAGCGAAGCCGCGCGAAAGTATCAGTCCAACAGCACCGTCTTGCTGCAAGTGGTGCTACCGGTGGGATGGGACAGCGACGTAGGGACTGACAGTTTTGTGGCGCGCTACCGTCTCGCCTATGGCACAGCGCCCGGTTTGATGGCGGCAACAGGCTATCACGCAGCGCGTCGTCTGGATGTAGCCATCAGACCGCTGGACGGTGTGATCCCGCGGGCGGCTCTGGAAGACGCTTGGCGGTCAACCTCGTCCGGGCTGCCTTGGTAATTTGTAGTTCTCGGAAATCGCCGCCTGCGCCCCGCCGCTGCGAGTCGGTGCTTTTGGCGCGTCCCCGCTCGCCTAGTCCAGGTCAGGCTGCCGGATAGCTGGTGAACATGCTGCTGCTGCCGTCAAGTCCGACGAGAAGAACGTCATAAGCTTCGCGCTCGGCCTCTGGCCCCATGCCGGGAGAGCCGAAAGGCATGCCTGGAACGGTGAGCCCGGTAGCAGCAGGACGTTCGGCCACCAAGCGACGGATATCGGCGGCGGGGACGTGGCCTTCGATGGTGTAGTCGCCGATCGTCGCCGTGTGGCACGAGACAAGATCATCGGGGATGCCACGTTCGCGCTTGAATGCGGCCAGTTCTTCAACGCTGCGCTCTTCGAAGCTGACAGCAAAGCCGCTCTCGCGAAGGTGGCCGATCCAGGCATTGCAGCAGGGGCAGCCCGGATCTTTGACCACGTGGATGCTCGCGTCTGTTTTGGCCCAAACGGGCGTGGTGGCGAGGCTGATGGCCCAACTCATCGCTCCGATCATGGTGCGTCGAGATATCTGCATGTTTTTGTCCCTCGCGGTTGAACACGTTGGCGTGGTTATAGTGGTCGGCAGGCATCCAAGCCATCAATCTTTGGTGGATTTGTGCCCGATCACCGAAAGATTACTCCAATCGCGGATCATCAGCTTGCACCAGAAGAACACCATGATTGTTGTCTGCGTCGTCATCCGTAATCTTGCGGGTTTCGACCCCGGGCAAATCAGCAAAAGCTTCCATCATGCGCTTGGGAAACCACGTCATCGGCAAGCCTTCAAAGCCGGGGACACCTTCAAGGACCCGAGAGAGCGCAATGGTGCAGTTCGCTTTTGGAACGGCACCATAGGCCATTGCCCGCTGCATGATCAGTGCGGCCACTTCGGGCGAAACTTCGACCGTCTGCTCCACCACGTCGAAAGTCTCGCGCGCATGGTAGTCGATATAGAAATCAACCATTTTTGGCGTAACACCGAAATGCACATCGTTGCGCTCGGGAAGCTGCGGGTGGCGCCATGTTCCGGCGGGATCAAACATGACCCTCTGAGCGCCGTTGATCAGAAGCCCGGCATGCGCACCAGAGCCGTTGCGTGTCGAAAGCACGGTGTAGAGTGTTACCGACGTCGGGCCGGGATGCGTGTAGCGTGATGCGACAACGGCCGCCTCCGGTGCCCAGATCGGTTCCGCCCCGCAGGCCGCCAAACTCAGGGTTGTCGCTATGGCTAGAAAAATCTTCATCATCTGTATCACCCGTCCGTGTAGCCAAACCATTATTCGCAAAACTTCGGTCATCCAGTAAA
This sequence comes from Gemmobacter fulvus, assembly GCF_018798885.1. Lineage (NCBI taxonomy): Bacteria > Pseudomonadati > Pseudomonadota > Alphaproteobacteria > Rhodobacterales > Paracoccaceae > Gemmobacter > Gemmobacter fulvus. The sequence goes on from NZ_CP076366.1 coordinate 104,339, forward strand.
CTTTCTGATAGGGCAGGTGGTGTATACAAATTCCGACAATTCTGCCGCATAGCCCGCAGATTTTTGGGGATGTTCTGAGACACCAAAATGTCAAATGACTGTGCCGCATCATGCTGATAACCACAGTTCCATGAACAAGTCGGCCCCCTTCGTTAAAGTCCTGGTTTTCGCAGCCTATATGCTGGCGATGCTTGTTCCCGGTTGGACCATGGTTGGAGAGCAAACTCAGGCTGAACATGCGCAGATGATGGCCATGGCCGGTCACGAAATGACCACGGCCGATATGGGCAGCGACAAGTCAGACCAAACAATGCTCTTGTGCCAGCAACATTGTTTGGTTGTGGTTGCGACCCTGCCGGCAGCAGATCAAACGATTGAAATAGCCGGGCACCCGATTGACGTTGTGACCGGAGATGATCCTCTGGTTTCCTCCCTGGCCTTTCCGCCCCCCGGACATCCTCCAAAAGTCGTAGTGATCTGACCCCGCAGAACAGGCGCTCGCGCCATGGTCTGCCAGTCTGCTATTTTCTGCGACTTACAGGAGAACTCACATGTCGCTTTTGACCCGACGCGGCTTTCTTGCCGCTACTTCGGCTTCGGCCGCTACTTTGCTTTTGCCCGCCCAAGTGCGTGCTCAATCCACCCGGATGATCCTTTCGGCCACATCGCGCACCATTGAGGTGCAAGGCAAGGCTGCGACAGTCTGGGGCTTGCTCGACGGCAACGGACGTTCCGGCCTTGTCTTTGATCCGGGGCAGGCATTCGCGGTTGATCTGACCAATACGCTTGACGCACCGACCATCATCCACTGGCACGGTCAGATCCCGCCCAATATGCAGGACGGGGTGCCCGACCTGCCGATGCCGATGCTCCAACCCGGAGAGTCTCGCGGCTATGATTTTGCCGCACGTCCCGGGACGCATTGGATGCATGCCCATATCCCGGAGCATGAAATGCTACTGCTTGCTGCCCCGCTTGTGGTCCGTCGGCCGGAAGATGTGTCGGCCGACAGGCAGGAAGTGACGCTGTTCCTGCATGACTTCTCCTTCAGACCACCAGCCGAAGTGCTGGCCGAGATCACTGGCGGCACTTCGATGGCCGGGATGGATCACAGCCAGATGGGGCAGGATGGCGTGGCCGCGATGGACATGGGTGCGATGGGGCAGGGCGACGCGATGTCGATGCCGGGCATGGATGGCATGGCCATGGACTTGAACGACTATAACTTTGATGCCTATCTCGCAAACGACCGCACTCTTGACGATCCAGAGGTTTTGCAGGTCGACAAGGGCGGCCGGGTCCTTGTCCGGGTGATCAATGCGGCAGCAGCGACGGTCTTCTGGATCGACTCTGGCAGCTTGCCGGGGCGGCTGGTCGCTGTGGATGGGGAGCCGGTCCAGCCAATGACCGGCAGCCGTTTCGGCCTGGCCATGGGTCAACGTCTTGACATCGAGCTGGACGTGCCAGCCGAGGGCGGAGCTTTCCCCATCCTCGCGCTGCGAGAAGGGGCAAAAGAGCGCACGGGTGTAATTCTTGCGACCCCGGGCGCTTCAGTGACGAAGGTTGTTGGCTTGTCTGACGCTGAACATCCGGCATTCAGCGCTGACCTTTCGCAAGAGGCTGCTTTGCGCGCTGTCACGCCCCTGCCCGAACGCGCGCCGGCTTCGCAGCCTATGCTGATGCTGGGCGGGTCGATGATGCCCTATGTCTGGACGATCAACGGCCAGACCTGGGGCAACCATGTCCCTGTCACCGCGAAATCCGGCGACAGAGTAGAGATCACGTTCCACAACATGTCGATGATGGCGCATCCTATGCACTTGCACGGTCATGCGTTTCAAGTGGTCAGCACGGGTGGTGCGCGCTTTGCAGGTGCGGTGCGCGACACCGTGCATGTGCCACCGATGGGCATGGTGACGGTCGCGGTGGATGCAGGCGAAGCTGCGCGGTGGATGCTGCACTGCCACCACATGCCCCACCTTTCGACGGGCATGATGACGGAGTTCGCAGTATCGGCCTAAAAGCCGCCGAGGCCCGCAGTATGCCTGCGGGCCTCGGCCCTTTTCGCAGGAGATAGGCAATGACGCGATTCTTTGGACGACGCGCCGTTCTTGCGGCACTGGCCATGCCATTCGTCACGCAGCGCGCACACGCGCGCGCGCCCTTTCGACTTCGTGGGGACCCGCAGCCTTTGCTCTCGCCCCCGATCGTGGACGAGTCAGGGCGCGACCGGCGTCTCGAAGACTTCGGGAGCCGTGTGATTCTCTTGAACATCTGGGCAACATGGTGCCCGCCGTGCCGGGAAGAAATGCCAATGCTCGACCGACTTCAGGCGCGGATCGGCGGTGCAGATTTCATGGTGCTGCCTCTTTGCATCGATGATGCGGGAATTGACAGGGGGCGGCGTTTCTACAATGAGGTTGGCATTGCGAATTTGTCATTGTTCTGGGCTGAATCCCTTCGTGTTCAACTGGCCCTCGCCTTTGTCGGACTTCCGACGACGCTACTGATCGACCGAGAAAGTCGTGAGATCGGGCGCCTGCAAGGCCCGTTTGATTGGGACAGTGATGACACCGCCACCCAGATCCGTGGTCTCCTTTAACCTCTGGTCGCTCAGTCGGATGGATAGCTGGTGAACACTTTCAAACTGCCATCGCGCTTGATCAGAAGCACCTCATATGCGTCGCGGCTGTCTTCTGAACCCATGCCTGGCGAGCCGTAGGGCATGTCTGGCACAGAAAGTCCAAACGCATCCGGTCTTTCGACGAGCAACCGGCGGATGTCGGCAGCGGGAACATGTCCTTCGAGCACATACCCGTCGACGGTTCCTGTGTGGCAAGAGAAGGCTTTTACCGGGACCCCGTGGTCCATCTTGTAGCGGATCAACAGGGTCCCCATCGAGACTTCATCAGTCACTGTGAAGCCTTGCTCGCGCAGGTAGTCGACCCAAGCTTCGCAACATTCACAACCGCGCCCTTTGACGACATGAATGGGGGGCTCTACCTGCGAATTTGCACTGTCTACTGGCAAGGCCCAGAAGGCCGCCGCAGCAAGTATAAATTCACGTCGTTTGACCAGCAATCCCGTCATCCCCGATCCTCCATTTTGGCCGACTTGAAGCCGGTCTCTTTTCGCCAGGTTGTAAGAGCATTCAGATCGTCAACTGAAGCGATCTCCTGAGCAGAAAGGGCCTCGCGATCCGTCGGATCGATGGGCCGACCGTCCACACGAACTTCATAGTGAAGGTTTGGTCCACTCACGAGCCCTGTAGCTCCGACTGCTCCGATCCTGCTCCCGGCTTTTACCCTTGTTCCCTGTTCCGCCGTGTCGGTGATTTCCGACAGATGCGCATATCGCGTCACGACGCCACCGCCATGATCAATATCAACCGTCAAACCGTACCCGCGAATTGTCCCGGCAAAGATGATGCGGCCCGCCCCGGTTGCTGACACTTCGGTCCCTACAGGCGCTGCATAGTCTATACCGGTATGCATCCGTACCCCGCCCAGCACAGGATGATTGCGCCTGCCAAAGACAGAGGAAAGACGCGCCCCAAGGATTGGCGCAGCGGAGCGTTGGACGGCTTCTCCATCCTCAAAAACGATGACTGGCCCTGCAGCGTCAGACGCTACAAGTTCGAGAACGCGATCTGTCAGTTCCAGCCGCGCATAGTTCAAGCGTGGCTCGCCCGCGATGCTTCCGTCGGGAAGTTGGTCCTCCCGCCAGACAAGAGCGAAGCTTTCACCACCTTTTATGTCGCGCCTGAAATCAACCTGGCCCGCGAGAAGCGCTGTCAGGTCAACGGCGAACCTTTCGGGCGCGTTGGCTGCGACAAGCGCCTCATACAGGGGACCCTGCAGGGTCAAAGTCTCCCGTCTGTCGACTTCCCGGATCGGGGGATCAAGCCTCTCGGCTGTGATCGGTCCGTTGAACGACAAGTTGATCTCGACCCCATCATCAACAAACAGCGACAGTCGCAAGAGTCTCGTGGGGTCAATTTTTTCTGCAGCCCACTCCAGCCGATGTCCGGGGCGCAGTTCTGTCAGATCATAAACACCCGCAAGGGCCAATGCTGCCTCGGCCCTGACGTTTGGCGAAATGCTCGCTCTGCCAAGAACGCTGTCCAGAGTATCACCGGATGCGATCGTCGCCGTCGACTGCGAAAGAACATGTGACGTCGGTGGGTCCGCGAAGACCGGGACGGGTGCGGCAAGCCCGAAAGCAAGAAGCAAAAGCGTGGTGTGTCTGATCATCTGGCAGGATGGCCTTTCAACTGAGGGCACGGCGAATTTTGGGCACGGCGAAGCGCCGGTCTTCGTGGAAGTCGATGATGCTGGCAAAGCGCCCGTCCGGGTAGAACAGGAAAACTCCAGCTGTATGGTCCATTGTGTAGTCGTCTCCATCACGCGGTACCTTGCGGTAGGACACACGAAAATCCTCAGCAGCCTGAGCAATTTGACTGGGAGTTCCGGTCAGACCAGCAATCCGCGGGTCGAAATTGGCGACATACTCGGCCAACACGTCCGGCGTATCGCGGTCGGGATCAACCGAGATGAGGGCGATGTTCAGCCGGTCGGCATCTGGCCCCAACTCCTCCAGCCAGCCGGATATGTCACTTAGCGTGGTTGGGCAAACATCGGGACACCAGGTAAAGCCGAAGAACACCATTGTCGAGCGGCCGATCCAGTCAGCGGATCGAACGGCCCGTTTGCGGTGGTCGGTCAGTTGCCAACTCATTTCGCTCATCGACAGCGGCAGGGCCGCATTCAAGACCGGGCCATTGCTCGTGCGGTAGGCGCCAAGGCCCAACATGAAGGCCATGGCGCCGACTACGCTCCCAACCCCAAGAATTATTGTTCTGCGTCGGCGCAATCCGGACCCTCCGCACGCACGGAAAGCACTTCTACATTCACTGTCACCTCGCCTGCCTTCTCGAAAGACAACGTGACAGGAAAACTGTCACCCTCCTTCAGGGCCGCAGTCAGACCCATGAGCATCCCGTGATAGCCACCCGGCGAAAGTTGGACGCTTTGGCCCGCCAGGACAGGGATCGACATGGCATGCGGCATCGACGCGACGCCATCCTTGAGCACAGTCTCGTGCAACATCGGCATCCCCGCTGCTGGCGTGGAAATGCCGACAAGAGCATCGTCGGTAGCGCCAGCATTGCTGATCGAGACATAGAAAACGCCAGGACGGCCAGCGCCGATGGTGACCTTAGACCAGCCATGCTCGACGCTCAGATCACCGACTGTCACGGTTTCGCAGGCAAAGGCCGCTGATGCAGTCAACGACAGGGTCGCAGCAAGCAACAAGTGTTTCATGGGTCAAAACCTCGTCTGAAGGTCGGAAAGGATGTCGGCGGCCGGAGTGCCGTAGGTGAATTGGCGAAGCCATTCACCATCCGGACCAATCAGGAAAAGGCCGGGACTGTGCGCCATGGAATAGCCGTCAGGCGATGCAGCATCGTTCTCGCGTTCATAGAAAATCTTGAAGCTGTCGGCCGCGGCTTTCGTCTCGGTCTCGGTCCCTGCCAGACCCAGGATCGCCGGATGAAAGGCTGCAGTGTAGGCCGCAAGGCCGAGCCGCCGGTCGCGTTCGGGGTCAATCGAGACGAAAAGCGGTTGAACTTTCTCGGCATCCGCCCCGAGATCGTCCATAACTTGGGCTACGTCAGAAAGCGTCGTAGGGCAGACATCGGGGCAGTTTGTGAAGCCGAAGAAGACGAGAAGGAATTTCCCGCGAAACTCTGCACTCGTCCTGATACGGCCTTCCTCATCCGCAAGTGTAAAGACTGGCGTGAAAGCCGGACTGGTTTCAGCAACACCCTCGCCTTGGATGGCCCACCTTGTTCCGGCAAAAATGATCATCGCCGCGATGGCGGCGACCCATAACCCAATTTGAAGGCGTCTAAGGCGCATCGAAATATCCGACCAAGAGGTTCATTTGAGTGGTCTAGAACCTTGAGCAGCTAGAGGTTCAAGCGACATTGGTGTGAGTTTTTTGACGACCGGCGATGTTTCGCCGATCAGTGCGCCCCAAGAAACCGCCCCAAGGCGATCCCTAGGAAGATACCGAAAAGACCAAATGCGATGGCGAAACCGGCCCCATGCTGCAGCCGGTCCATCCGTTTGCCTCCACGCTGTCGCGCGAGAAGATAGCCCCACACAAATCCGATGCCCCCAAATAGCAGTCCGATCATGGCGATTTCCTTGTCAAGAACGCTGAATTCTACAGTCGCGGTCGCAGTCTGATGGTAGCCCATGCAAGCAGGACCAGCGCCAGCGCGGTCCAGTCGCCGAAGCGAGCATAAGGGGTCGGCGAAAGCGGTCGTGGCAAGCGCGTGTCAATTATTCCTGCCGTTCCAAGCTCGAGCATAGCCACCGTCCGACCGTAGGCATCAACCACGGCGGATATTCCGGTGTTGGCGGCACGAACAAGCGGGAGACCTTCTTCGACCGCTCGCATTCGGGCTGAAGCCAGATGTTGCCATGGTCCGATCGAGGTGCCGAACCAGGCATCGTTGGTTGCGTTGAAGATCCAGTCCGGACGGATCGCGTCATCGGCGACATGGCCGGGAAAGATTGCCTCATAGCATATCGCCACTCCAACATAGGGGTGGGGCCCAATCGCCAGCGTGCGCGGTCCAGGGCCGGGCGCAAAATCACCCAGAGATTGAACCAACCGCTGAAACTGCAACACACTGCGCCAGGGAACATACTCGCCAAAGGGTACGAGGTGATGCTTGGCGTAACGTGTGAGGATTGTGCCGTCCGGAGCGATAGCGAGGACGGAATTGCGGTAGACCATTCCCGCCCCGGTTTTTTCCCGCTCCGGGCTGCCGGTGAGCAAGACACCAGTTTCGGACAACAGCCACCCCAACATGACCCGTGCGCCAGGATCCTCTGCAAGGAACCCAGGCCAGGCGGTTTCGGGCCAAAGCAGAAGATCGAATGACCCTGAGCGGGCCGACAGGGAAAAAAGCGGTTCTGTCGCAAACTTTTGGGATCTTTCGTTTGTTGGCTGATTTTGCGACATGGTTCTCAAACAAGCAAGCAACAGGGTGTATCGGATGTCGGTTGATTTCAAGGGAGCCCATTATCCTAAAAGCGTAATCCTGTACGCTGTTTATTTCTATGTGCGATATGGAGTTTCCTATCGCGACCTGGAAGAAATCATGGAGGAGCGTGGGGCTGAAGTTGACCATGCAACCTTGAACCGTTGGGTGGTTAAGTTTGGGTCGCTGATGGCGGCACAAGCGCAGTCCCGCAAGAAGCCAACCGCCAAATCTTGGCGCATGGACGAAACCTACATCAAGGTTAAAGGCAAATGGACCTACTATTACCGGGCGGTCGACAACACGGGAAAAACTCTTGATTTCATGCTATCTGAGCGTCGCGACAAGGCGGCAGCCCGTCGATTTTTTAAGGGTGCGATTGGCACGAACGGCGTGCCCGACCGTGTCGTCATCGACAAGAGTGGCGCCAATCTGGCGGGTCTGCAAAGCGTCAATGTGATCCTGAAGTTCACGGGCTCAGGCAACACGATCAAGATCCTGCAGGTCAAATACCTCAACAACATCATCGAACAAGATCATCGCTTCGTGAAGCGGATCACGGGCCCCATGCTCGGCTTCAAGGCCTTCCATTCTGCCGAGGCGACCTTGGCTGGGATCGAGACCGCGCACATGATCCGAAAGGGGCAGATCTATGCCAACGGCCTTACCGCGTTTCAGCAGTTTGCGGAGCTCGCAGCATAATTATGTCCGGGCGATGCCCGCACTCAAACTCCAACAAACTTTGCGACAGAACCCGGGTTGCTCGCCCCGCTGCTGGCGGCGGAACCAGGCGACGGCTTGCTTTATGGCGATGACCGTCGCGCAGATCCAATTGCCCCAAGCTCCCTGGCCGCCTATCTAAAACCTGCTTGGTCGCCGGACCTTTTGCTGTCGCAGAACTACATCGGCCGGGCTTGGCTTGCCACGCGAGACTTGGCGGAGCGGGCGGGTCTCACCCCCGCCGATCTGGCCGCGACGGGCGATTATGCCAATGTGCTGCGGCTGACTGCGGCGGCCAGCGGTGCGATCCGTCATGTGCCGGGCCTGATGCTGGGGGCCGCTGGCAAGGGCGAAAGCCCCTCCGCCGAACGCCGGGCACTTCAGGCCCATTTGCGCGACCGGGGCGATCTGGCGAAGGTGCGGCCCGGCGCCGCCCCCTTCCTGCACCGGCTGGAGCGCCGCCCCGCCCACCCCGGCAAGGTATCGATCATCATTCCATCGATCGGCGCGAAGGATCATATCCTGCGCTGTCTCGAGAGTATCCACCGCAAGACGCGGGATGCAGAATTCGAGATCGTGGTGGTCGACAACATCCGCCGCCGCCGGATCACCCCCGAGGGCCGCGCCTGGAAGAAATGGTTCCGCGACAATGCCGATGTGGTGGTCGAGGTGGACGAACCCTTCAACTGGTCGCGGCTGAACAATCTGGGTGCGGCAGCGGCGAGCGGCGATTATCTGCTGTTCCTTAACGACGATATCGAGGTGCTGACCCCCGACTGGCTGACTGTGCTGATGGCAGAGGCCGAGCGTCCTGAAGTCGGTGTAGTGGGGCCGCAGCTTCTTTATCCCGATGGCAAGGTGCAGCATGCGGGCATGTTCCTGTCGCGCGCCATGCCCGGCAGCGCCCGGCATGCATTCCGCTTCGCCGAGGCCGACGACCCCTGCTATTTTGGCCTCGCCCTCAGCCAGCGCAACCTGCTCTGCGTCACCGGCGCCTGCATGATGGTGCGGCGAGCGGTCTTCGATGCGGTCTCGGGCTTCGACGAGGCGCATAGCGTGGTGAATAACGACATCGACTTCTGCCTGCGCCTGCACCGCGCAGGCCTGTCGGTGATCTTCACCCCTCATACGCGGCTGACCCATTATGAACTGGCCAGCCGCGCCAATCTGAAGGACGTTTTCGACCGCAGTGGTTTTCTGGAAACCTGGGGCGATATCTGTCTGGCTGGAGATCCCTATCTCAACCCCGCCATCAGCAGCGAAGCCGATGATTACGCCCCCGAGGAAGAGCCGCTGCGCGAGGTCTATGCCGGGCATCCTTTGGGCGCGCGCACCGAAATCCGGCGCATCCTTGCGGTGAAGCTGGATCATATTGGCGATCTGGTCACCGCGCTGCCCGCCTTCCGGCGACTGAAAGAGCTGTTCCCGCAGGCGCATCTGACCGCGCTGGTCGGTCGGTCCGCCATGGGCATCGCCAGCATGGAAACCGCCATCGACGAGCTGATCCCCTTCGAATTCTTCGATGCCCGCTCGGGCCTCGGGCGCAAGAAGCTGACCAAGGCCGATTATGCCGCGCTGGAGGCCGATCTGACGGCGCGGCGCTTCGATCTGGCGGTGGATCTGCGCAAACAGGGCGACACCCGGCATATCCTGCAACGCAGCGGCGCGCCCCTGACCGCCGGTTTCGACCATGATCGGGGCTTTCCCTGGCTGGACATCGCCCTGGAATGGGAACGCGACCCGCTGCAATCGGACAAGCGCAACCATGTCACCACCGATCTTCTGACCATGGTCGAGGCGGTGGGCACCGCCTTCACCACCGACCGGCGCACCATCGCCACCTCGGCCGAACGGTTACCGCCGCTGTCTGATGCGCTGCGCAGCGAATTCGCCGGGCTTTTCGCCCATGACTATGTGGTGATCCACCCGGCGGCGGGCACGCCGCTGCGGCAATGGTCGCCCGCCTTCTTCGGCCGGCTGATCGACCTGCTGGCCGATCAGGACGACATGCGCATCGCGCTGATCGGTGGCCCCGACGAACGCGAGATCGCCGAACGGGTGCTGGCGGCAGTGAAACGGCAGGACCGGGTGTTCAATCTGGTCGGCCGGTCGAAACTGTCCGAGGTGCCGCGCATCATGGCCGAAAGCGTGCTGTTCGTCGGCAACAACAGCGGCCCCAGCCATATCGCCTCGGGGCTGGGCGTGCCAACGGTGGCGGTGCATTCGGCGCTGGTCTCCTCCGAGGAATGGGGACCGCTCGGCCCCTCGGCGGTGGCCCTGCGCCGTGACATGAGCTGCGCGCCCTGCTACATCGCCATGGCCGAACAATGCCACCGCGCCATGGCCTGCCTGCACTCGCTGTCGCCCTTCGCGGTTCACAACCTCTGCCGCCGCTTCCTTGCGCTGCGGACAGCGGGCCACGGATGAACCTCGTGAATGGAGAGCATTAGGTACAAGGTTAACCGCCAACTGCTTTCTAACAAAGGATATTTAATTGCGTTTCGAAGTTCTTTCCAATAAGTGTTTCGTTAAATTCTGAACCATATTGAGATTACGAGAGTTAATATGAATATAGTTCCCAAGGCGGTCGTTGGCAAAGACGGCTGGCTTTTTCTGTCAAATGACACAAATCGAACTTGGGATCAGTTCGAAGGTCGGTTGCTTCTAGACGATAACGAGGTGGCAGCTTGGCGACGCGAGTTTGCAGAACGTGGTGCCTTGATGAGCAGGCACAACATTCACTACCGGTCATCGTCGCCCCGAACAAGGAAAGTGTGTTTCCCGAACAGGTACCAGCAGATTTTCAGAAAGCTTCGTCAAGGCTGGTGCACCAGGTTGAGGCAGCCGCCAAGGGCCTTGTCCATGCAATGTTTTTGGAAAAGTTCATTCTAGGACATGCTGAACGCCTCTCCTTCTTCAACAAAGGAGATACCCACTGGTCTACGCTTGGCGCTTGGCATGTCGCGAACCATATCTTCAAGGGTCTGGAAATTCCCCGCCGTATCGAGCCGATTTCGGATGAGGTTGAATTCCATTGGTCAGTCTCAAAAATCGGAGACCTTTCAAACAAATTTGATCCGCCCATAGGTTTGGGTGGCTGGCACGCTGTCATCCGTGGCGGCCGCGCGAAGTGCACCTTTAACAATGGGATTACCAATCACGGGCATGTCAGTATTTGGGAAGGGGGTGATCCGGATGGGCCGTCGATCCTGCTTTTCGGTGACAGTTTTGCAGGCGCTTTGGTGAGCTATTTGGCCCATCGGTCTCGCCGCCTTGTCCGCCTGCATACCAGTTCCATCGACAAGGAAACCCTGTTTCGCGAACGTCCAGAAATCGTGCTTTCGGTTGCGGTAGAGCGGTTCCTAAGATCGGTGCCCACCGGGATGGCCGAGTTTTCCTACAAGACGGATTTGCGGCAAAAGTTGCAGGCGCTCGACGACGCCGCGCGTAAAGATCTTTCTGCTGACATGCTTCAGCGGCAACCGCCGACAAATGCGGCATACGCAGCGGACATACTTGCTTCGATGCCATCCGGGCAGGGCTCAACCCTTCCAGCTTGATAAATTGCAATAGGGCCTATCTGTTCCCTTTGCATGCCTTTCCCGTTTCAGCGCGCCCCGATCCGCTCAAGCTGTTGTCCCAGTTCGCCGATGGCGCAGGTGATGTGATAGAGGCTAGAGGCGCGGGCCGGTTCGTTGGGGTCGTGCGGGTGGCCGTCGCGGCCCAGATGCTCCCACCACGATCCCGGCACCGGATGGTCGAAATAGCGGCGCAGGCCGCGGGCGGCGCGGGTGGCCAGATCGGCGGCGCGGTCTTGCGCGGCGGTGTCGCTGGCAGTGGCAAGGGCGCTGACATGGGCCTTCAGCCGCTCGGTCTGCGGCCAAAGCCGGAACAGCCCGTCGCGGACGGTCAGATCGGCGTTCAACTCGTTCATCGCCAGATCCTGTGTCGGATCGACACCCGGCCCTTCGCCGATTTCGGCCAGACGCGCGGCGGCGGCCAGCGCCTTGGGGTGGTTGCGCGTCGCGCCCCAGCGCCGCAACAGCCAGGCCCATTCAAACTGGTGCCCCGGCTCCACCACATCCTGCGGCGCAGACAGTGCCTGCCAGTCGCCATCGAAGTATTCCTTCAGCGCCCCGGTCACCGGGTCGAGGAAACGATCCAAGCACAATTCGGCAAGGCTGTCGGCCAGCGCTCCCCAGGCCGGATCGGCCGATATCTCTTCCCAAGCCAGTGCCGCCTCGAAGAGATGCATATGCGGATTGGCCTTCAGCGGCAGGCTGCGCGGCTTCGCTTCCTCAAAACCGCGCTCCGGATGGCGCCAGCCCGCGATCATCGTGTCGCGCAGCGCCGCCGCCCGGGTGGCCAGCGCAGGATCACCACCACGCATCGCGCTGGCTCCCGCCAAGGCAAACAGAACGAAGGCATGGTCATAAAGATCGAAGTCGTAGCGCAATACCTGCCCATCTGCGGCAACAGTAGGCACCACAATCCCCTTGGGCGGCAGATGGTGGCGGACCAGATTGGCCAACCCGTAATCCACCATTCCGGTGGCGTCGCCCTCCCAGCCCAGTTGCCCGGCGGTGGCGAAGGAAAAAATCTGCCGTGCGGTGACGCGGGCACGGCGCGGATCGTCCAGCGGTCGGCCCTGTGGCGTCAGCTTTTCGAAGAAACCACCAGTCGACCGATCGGTCCCCGTTCCGGCCCAGAGCGGTAGTGCCTGCCCGAATAGCCAGTCGCACAACAGCGTGTATTCCGCCCGGAGGGCTGCAAGGGTCATGATCAGATCTCCGCTTGTAAAAGGGGGGCGAGGAAGTTGTCGAGATTTCCGCCAAGAAACAGATGACCCGCGATCCCGGCAGCCACCGCCGCCTGCAGATCGCTGTCCTTGTCGCCGATCATCAGGCTGCGCGCCGGATCGACCGGCCAGTGCCGCATCAGATCGACCAGCATACCCGGCCTCGGCTTACGCCAGTCACTGTCGCCGCGCCATTCCGGCAGCGGCGCCTCGGGAAGCCATGGACAATGGCGGATATCGTCGATCCGGGCCCCGCTGCGGGCGGTCAGATCGGCGCGGACATACGCCATCAAGTCATGGAATTGCTCCTCGGTGAAATAACCCCGCGCAATGCCCGACTGGTTGGTCACGACAAAGACCAGCCAGCCAGCCAGATTCGCTCTGTGGATCGCCTCCGGGGCGCCCTCGATCCAATCAAAACGATCAGGCGTCCCGACATAGCCGTGATCGTGGTTCAGCACCCCGTCACGGTCGAGAAACAACGCGGGCCGCAGAGGGCCCGCCATATCCAGTGTCGTCACGAAGCGGTCTCCACCGCAGTGCCGTTGCCAGCCCGGGTGACGATCCCGGTGGTCGAACGGCCCGGCAGCAGGTCGAGCAGCACGGTCTCGCCGCCCCAAGCGCGGATCTCTTGCGCGCCCACCACCTTGTCGATCGTGTAATCCGATCCCTTGAACAGCCGGTCGGGCCGCAACGCCAAGATCAACTCCAGCGGCGTATCCTCGCCGAACCAAGTGACGGCATCGACCGGATCAAGCCCAGCCAGAACCGCCGCGCGATCCTCCAGTGGATTGATCGGCCGTGATGGCCCCTTCAGCCGACTGACGCTGGCATCGTCGTTCAGCGCCACGATCAGCCTGTCGCAATGGCGTCGCGCCTCACGCAGCATCCGCACATGGCCCGCATGCAAGATGTCGAAACAGCCGTTGGCAAAGCCAACGCGCAATCCCTCGGCCTGCCATTCGCGCAGGATGTGCGCCGCCGCCGCATGGCTCAATACGCCGCCGCTGCCGGTCTCGATCCGCATCGCATGTTCCAACTCTGCAATGGAACAGACCGCAGTACCCAGCTTGGCGACCACAACACCCGCAGCCAGATTGGCAAGGCGCATCGCCTCGGGCACCGGCCGACCAGCCGCCAGCGCCAGTGCCAAGGTGGCAATGACCGTATCCCCTGCGCCAGAAACGTCGAACACCTCCTGCGCGGTTGCCTGCGAAACCGCCACCGGCCCCTCACGCGGAATCAGCATCATGCCCTTCTCGCTGCGGGTAGCGATCACCGCACCGATATCCACCCGGGCCAGCAGGGCGCGACCGGCCGCCTCGACCTCGGCATCGGTGCCGGTGGGCAGGCCTGTGATCTCGGCCAGCTCCGAGGCATTAGGAGTGACGTAATCCGCCCCGGCATAGCGCGCATAGTCGCGACCCTTGGGGTCGACGACGCACAGCGCCCTGGACTCCCGCGCCATGGCGATCGCCCGAGCGCAGACTTCGGGGGTCAGCACCCCCTTGCCGTAATCCGACAGGATCAGCACGCGGGCCTGCGGCAAGCTTTCAGCCAGCCCCGCCAGCAGTTCCCCCGCCTCGGCTGCCGTAGCCGGGCGCGGCGCCTCGTCATCGATGCGGACGATCTGCTGCTGCTGGGAGATGACGCGCAGCTTGAGAATGGTTTTCCAGTCGAGGCTGCGCACCAGCCGCGCCGGTTCACCGATGACGCGGACCAGATCATCCCCGGTCCTGTCACATCCGGCCAGCCCGAAGAGGACCGCCCGTCCGCCCAAAGCAGCGATGTTGCGCGCCACATTGCCCGCGCCGCCTGCCATCATGGTTTCGCGTGCCTTGCGAACCACCGGCACCGGTGCTTCGGGCGAAAGCCGCCCCGATGTGCCATAGACGAACCTGTCCAGCATCACATCGCCGATGACCACCACCCCGTGATCGAAATCAGGTATCATGATAAAACCGCATTATTGAACTTGCGACAGGAAGGTCGGCCTGCCTTACGGAGTGGGCAGGCGCCCCTCGGCATAGCCGAAAGCCAGGAAATGCTGCTTGGCCGAGGCGATCTGCCCCGCCTTGGCAGCTTCGGCGATGTCGGGATAGGCCTTGAAATACCACTCTTCGTCCACCTCGATCTCGCAGGGCAGTCGGCCTTCGAAATAGCCGCTAGCGATGAAATGTTCGCGCGCGGTCTTCACCACACCGTCACGAATCGCCTGCTCGACGTCGGGATAGTTGTCGCGATACCATTCCTCGTCGATCTCGACGGCATGGAGCAGCTTGCGCAGCAGGCTTTCGAAGTCCTCATAGGTCATCTTGACCGAAGGCTTTCCCTCATCGCTGCTGAATACGAGATTTTCATTGAGACTGGAAAAGGGCGGAACGTACCGCATGATCTAAATCCTCATATCGTTCAAGCGTAGGAAACTCACGCACCCTACGTATGTAATGTTTAACTATTGCAGGTTGTTATGCAAGCGATTTGCTGCATCGCCGCAAAGATTGGTAATGGCAACATGCCGTGTGCGTACCCCTAAACCGTCACTCATCTCAACGTAGCAATTTCTTGCCTGACGAACCCTCATGCCGAGTTTTTGTTCGTCAGGCGATACGTCCACTCAGCAACCCTGTCACCAATATATTTCCCATTGGGCCGAGCTCTTTTAGCAAGCATCATGAGGCACAGCGCATCGTCCATCTTCACCTCCTTCTTATTAACAATTTTTTCAGCAATACGACAAAGATAGTTTGCATCATCATCATGCAAACTCATCTTAATTCTATTGCATATCGAATCTACCATAACCTCGATTTGTTTAGCAGAAATTGTATATTCGGCGTCAATCTCATCCGAAACGACAGCATCCTTCCCTTCGATAATCACCTTCTCACTTTCAGGAATCCTCCTATTAATGTCATCAATAATAGGTTTGATTCGACTCACAACCACGTCATAAGTTACTTCTGTGCACTTCAACTTACTTGCCTTAACCTCTGGACACGCATCAACTAGAACATCGCTTACAAAGTCACTGGAACCTTTAAGGTTTTTATTGAACACCCTTTGGAACTCGTATTCCGCGAGGGTGAGGGATCTGTTGACCGTAGCCGTTTTGGGGTAAGTCACATCGAAACCCGGAGCACTTCCATTGAAAAGGTCTTTAATAAAAATATCTGAGATTTCAGTTTTGTAATTTGAATAGTTCCGCACTGTCAGGTCAAAACCATACCTCTCAGCAGCGTCGAGCCAGAGCGCAACCTTTGAAAATGGGTAATTCGAAGAATCTTCGATCAGGAAACTATTCAGATCTTTGACTAACCCTCCCCGTTTGATCCATTGACCCCATCCAGAAAAGAGAACTTCAAAAACATTTCGCGTATACAGAACAACACGTAGGTTGAATCCCCTCCGAAGCACAACGCGCTCCAATGTGTCGCCCTCAAGAAGCTGATTAAATAGGTCCTCATTACTAAAAAGGTAACTTTTTTCTGAGTTCAGTTTATATTCTGGATTTAATATCAAATCGCCATTACCGGATGTGATCCTCCCATCAGAAGCCATCACGTCGCTTTCATGCCCAGGATAAAGAACGCCAAAGCGCTCCAACCTATCCTTATTCAACGCCAGTACGGATTGTATGAAACTCGTTCCAGTTTTTCCATGCCCGATGTGAAGTATCAAATCTTGATTCACATTTTCCTGTTGACTCTTTTGAGCAACAGTTGAGTTTGTAACATTATGGCTAGAGACAGGTTGTTTCGATGGATAGGTATCTGCCGTCCCGCTAGGCAAGCGGCCTTCGAAATACCCACTGGTTACAAAATGGTCGTGCGCACTTCTCACAGCGCCTTCACGAATTGCCTGATCCACGTCGGGATAACGAGAGCAATACCAATCCTCATCGACATCTACGGCATAGAGCAACTTGCTCAGAAGGCTTTTGTAAGCCTCATAAGACATCTTGACCCAAGACTGGCCGTCCTCATCATCGAAGATTAGATTTTCATTGAGACTGGAGAACGGCGCGACATATCGCATCAGAGAAGCCCTTCATGTTATAAAAAAGCAAGAAAACCGTATACTTCACGCCCGAAATATTTCACGGCTGCGCGCCACTTTGCAAGGCCTCCAGGCAGCCCACTACCATCCAGATCTGTTGCACCCCAAATCCTGCCATCACTCATGTATAAGCCGCGCCAGATAGGCGCCGTAATCGTTCTTGGCGAAAAGCTTCGCCCGTGCCCTCAGGCCCGCTGCGTCGATCCAACCCTGTTCGAAGGCGATCTCATCAGGGCATCCCACCTGCAAGCCCTGCCGTTTTTCCAGAGTCCGCACGAAATTCCCAGCATCGAGCAAGCTGCCATGCGTGCCGGTATCGAGCCAAGCATAACCGCGCCCCATACGCTGCACCGTCAGTGTGCTTTCGGCCAGATACATCTCCAACAGCGTGACGATCTCCAATTCACCTCGAGGTGAAGGCTGCACCGTCCGCGCCTTGGCGGGTGCCGTTCCATCCATGAAGTAAAGACCGGTCACAGCATAGTCTGACAAGGGCTTTTCGGGCTTCTCGATGATGCTTTCCACCCGGCCCTCAGCATCGAAGGCCACCACACCATAGCGCTCGGGGTCCGAGACGCGATAGCCGAAGACCGTGGCCCCTACCGACTGCACCGAGGCATCGGACAGCAGTTTCGTCAGGCCATGACCGAAGAAGATATTGTCGCCCAGCACCATGACAGAGGGCGCGCCTGCCAGGAAATCCTCGGCCAGGATATAGGCCTGGGCAAGCCCGTCGGGCGAAGGCTGTGTGATATAGGTCAGGCTCAGCCCCCACTGGCTGCCGTCGCCAAGGGTGCGGCGGAACTGGTCCTGATCCTGTGGCGTGGTGATCATCGCAATCTCGCGGATGCCAGCAAGCATCAGCGCGGTCAGCGGATAATAGATCATCGGCTTGTCGTAGACCGGCAGCAGCTGTTTCGACACACCGAGCGTGATCGGATAAAGCCGCGTACCGGACCCGCCCGCCAGAATGATGCCCTTGCGCGAGGGCGCCATCGCTTGCGTCATGAAATCGCTCCGAGTTCTGTCAATGCGTCGGTGACCGCTGTCCGCCAATCGGGACGCGAGAGGTTAAAAATGGATAGTCCCGCACAGTCCATCCGCGAGTTCGCTGGTCGCAGGGCCGGGGTCGGATAGGCGCTGGTCGGAATGTCGCTCACACTACAGGAAAGCCCGGCTTGTGCCATGATCTCGCGTGCAAAACTGGCCCAGCTGACGTCTGGCGCCCCTGAGAAATGAAAGGTGCCACTCTTGCGGGGATCAGCCTGCAACTGCGCTGCGATGGCCAGACAGGCTCGCGCAATAGCATGAGCCGGGGTCGGCCCGCCGATCTGGTCGGCCACCACATTCAGGCTCTCGCGTTCTCGCCCGAGCCGCAGCATGGTCTTGAGGAAATTATGACCATGGGCTGAGAAGACCCAAGATGTGCGCAGGATCGCATACACTCCGCCGGCGGCCCGCGCACCCTCCTCGCCCTTTCGCTTCGACCGGCCATAAGCACCTAGCGGTGAGGTAGGGTGATCGGTGGAAAAGGGCACCTCCCCCATGCCATCGAAGACGTAATCGGTCGAGATATGCACAAAGGGAATGCCAAGAGTAGCGCATTCCGTCGCCATCGCAGCCGGGGCGTCGCCGTTTACCACCGTGGCGGCAGTCTCTTCGGTTTCAGCCTTGTCTACAGCCGTCCAGGCGGCAGCATTGATCACCGCCACAGGTCGGGCGGCGCGGATCGCGGCGGCACAGGCCGCAGGCTCTGACAGGTCGGCCTGATCGCGGCCTAGGAACAGCGCCTCCGGGGCAAGCCTTCGCAACTCGGTGGCGACCTGGCCGGTCGATCCGAAAATCAGCAGACCCATGCCGCTCATGCCTTGACTCCCAGTCGCTCACCCACGCCATTGCGGGCTTGGAGCGGGCGCCACCAAGCTTCATTGTCGAGATACCATTGCACGGTCTTCGCCAGCCCCTCTTCCACTGTCACGCTGGGGGTCCAGCCCAGTTCACGTCGGATACGGGTAGGGTCGATCGCATAGCGCGCGTCATGGCCGGGCCGGTCGGTGACAAAGGTGATCTGGTCGGCATAAGAGCCGCTTTCCTTCGGGCGCTTCTCGTCGAGAATGGCGCAGAGCGTCTTAACTAGTTCGAGATTCGTGCGCTCGTTCTCACCACCAATGTTGTAGCTGCGGCCTGGAACGCCCTGCTCCACCACCAGCAGAAGCGCATCTGCATGATCCTCGACATACAGCCAGTCCCGGATATTGCTGCCGTCGCCATAGATCGGCAGCGGCTTGCCAGCCAGTGCGTTCAAGATCACCACCGGGATCAGCTTTTCCGGGAAGTGGTAGGGTCCGTAATTGTTGGAACAATTGGTCAGCACCACCGGCAGGCCGTAGGTTTCGGCCCATGCGCGCACCAGATGGTCAGAGGCGGCCTTGGAAGCCGAATAGGGGCTGCGCGGGTCGTAGGAGCTTTCCTCGGAGAACTTGACCGAAGGATCGGCAGGCAGCGAACCGAACACCTCGTCAGTACTGATATGATGAAAGCGGAAGCCTGCGGGCTTGCCAGCCCTGATCCAGTAGGCGCGCGCCGCTTCCAGCATGTTGTAAGTGCCGGTGATATTGGTCTCGACAAAATCGCCCGGTGTGTCGATCGAACGGTCGACATGGGATTCCGCCGCCAGATGCATCACCAAATCCGGCTTATGTACGGCAAAAGCCCGATTCAGCGCGACCCGGTCGCGGATATCAACATGTTCGAAGGCGTAAAGCGGGCTTCGCGCAGCCTCAGCCACATTGTCGAGACAGGCGGCATAGGTCAGCGCATCCAAATTGACCACCGCATGGCCACGCGCCACCGCCAAACGCACCACGGATGAGCCAATGAAACCGGCGCCGCCGGTGACGAGAATCTTCACGTCTCACCCTCCCAGGTGAAGGGGCTGTCGAAACCAGCCAACAGTGGTGCCACCGCATCCTTGTCGGACAGTACGGGTTGATCATCCCCGAGCCCCCAGTCGATGCCGATGATAGGGTCATCCCAGCGGATGCTGCCATCGCATTCGGGCGCGTAGAAGTCAGTGCATTTGTACTGCACCTCGCAATCGGTGGTTCTTGTGACGAATCCATGAAGAAAACCGATTGGAATCAGCAACTGCTTGCCATTCTCAGCCGAAAGCTCCACGCCCATCCATTTGCCATAGGTGGGTGATCCCTTCCGGATGTCGACGGCCACGTCGAAGATCGCACCACGGGTGCAGCGTACCAACTTGACCTGAGCACGCGGTGGCCGCTGATAATGCAGCCCACGCAGCGTACCCGGCATCGCAGAGAAGGAATGGTTGTCTTGCAGGAAATCCAGATCAAGGCCCACATCCGCCATCCGGGCGGCATTCCACGTTTCACTGAACCAACCGCGTGCATCCCCGAACCGCTGGGGCATAAGCACTGCAACACCCGGTAGTGACGTATGCTTGATTTCCATAATAAATTCCCATCGCAAAGGGTTGTTCGATCCCTAACCTAACAACCTCGGCGTGACAATCGTGTCCGTGAAACACGTTCATGACATCTATGGACAGCTCACCTAATGTGCAGGCTTTATGAATTCAACCACTTTCGCAACCGCTCTGTGAGCCTCACTTGTTGATTTCCACCCAGAAGTGATGGGGTGGATACCCCCTCCCGACGTCATTGCGATGTGCCAAGGTGATGTTGGGTAACGTCACGGGAAGGAGGGAATAACCATGGAAGATGTTAGCATAGTCGGGCTGGATTTAGCCAAGCGGGTTTTTCAGGTTCATGGCGCGGCTGTATCGACCCATCTGAATCTGCTCAGGTTAAGCCGCTAATCTGAATGCCTCGGCAGGCGTGCGCATGGCAAGCGCCTGATGCGGGCGGTGGTTGTTGTAGAAGCTGATCCAGTCGCCGATAGCGCGTGTTGCATGCTGGATGCTGTCGAAGCGTTGGCGATGGACGCATTGCTCTTTCAGTGTTCGGATCACGCGCTCGACCATGCCGTTATCCGGCATGATCACAGCGATGCCTTCGGCGCCGGGAACTGCTATCATGATGGCATCCGGGACCTTGGGGCATCGGGAGCACGTGAGTGCGGGCAGACCGAGCTACAGCGGTGGGCCGAGAGCCCGTTCCGTTATATGGTCGCCCCTGCGGCTCGCCCGGATGTGCCGAGAGCACGGATCTGTAAATGCCGCGTGCCCGCCTGCTCCCTTCTTGCCAACGGAAGGAGGCCGCTATGCGCATCATTGGACTGGATATCCATCGCGTCTTTGCTGAGGCGGTGGTTTTGGAAGACGGGACCGCGCGACGACTTGGCCGCGTCGATATGACAAGAGAGAAGCTGTCGGCTTTCGCCGTGACCCTCCTGCCGACCGATCATGTGGTTGTGGAAGCCACAGGCAATGCGGCAGCCGTCGTCGAGATACTTACGCCACATGTGGCGCGGGTTGTTGTGGCCAATCCCTTGCAGGTTCACCTCATCGCAAGGGCAAAGACCAAGACTGACAAGATTGATGCTCGTGTGCTTGCTCAGCTCTATGCTGCGGGGTTCCTACCTGAAGTCTGGATCCCCGATGCTGCGACCCAGGCACGGCGCCGTCAGGTTACACGGCGCAACCAGCTGGTGAAGAGTCGGGTGCGCTTGAAGGCCATCGTGCAGTCGATCCTTCACGCACATCTCATACCCCGCTGTCCGCATCAGGATATCTTCGGCGGCAGGGGACGTGCTTGGGTTCTGGCCCAAGACGTGCCGCCGGATGAGCGGGCGGCGATCATCCGACACATTGAAGAATATGACCGGCAGACGGCAGCGCAGCGGGTGGTTGAAGAGGACATTGCACGTGCAGCCATGCCGGATACGGCTGTCAGGCGGCTTATGACAATCCCTGGCGTCGATATGGTGGTGGCAGTCGGGGTCATGGCTGCGATCGGCAGGATCGACCGGTTTCCATCTGCGGATCAGCTATCCGCCTATCTCGGACTGCATGCCAGCGTGCGGCAATCCGGCGATGGCCCGGCCTATCATGGACGGATCACCAAGCGCGGCCGGAGCGACGCACGCCACCTGCTGGTCGAGGCGGCCTGGCAGACGGTGAGAAGCCCTGGGCCACTGCGCGCCTTCTACGAGCGCATCAAGGCACGCCGCGGGGCACATGTCGGCGCCGTCGCGGTTGCCCGCAAGCTGGCTGTGTTGATCTGGCACATGCTGTCGAAGGGGGAGGATGTTGATTTCCACCCAGAACTGAGCCGGGTAGGCGCGTAATTTCCACTGAGAACTGAGCCATGTGAACCTTCCCTCGAAGCGGCGAGCGGCGGGGGCAACGGAGTGATCCACATGGGACTTTTGAACATCATTCGCCGTATGCACTTGCGACAGAAGCTGTCGATCCGCGAGATCGCGCGGCGCACAGGTTTGTCACGCAATACTGTGACCAAGCATCTTGCTGCGGACACAGTAGAGCCGAAGTTCGCGACGCCGGAGCGGCCGAGCAAGCTTGACCCTTTTGCCGAGAAGCTGGCGGGCTGGCTGAAGACCAATGCCGGGAAGCCACGCAAAGAGCGGCAGACCCTGAAGAAGATGCACGCCGATCTGGTGACGCTCGGGTTCACCGGCTCCTACAACCGGGTTGCGGCCTTCGCCCGGGACTGGCGGGCTGATCGACAACGCGAGCAGCAAACGACGGGGCGCGGCACCTTCGTCCCGCTGACTTTCCGCCCTGGCGAAGCGTTCCAGTTCGATTGGAGCGAGGACTTCGCGGTTGTCGGCGGTGAGCGCACGAAGCTTCAGGTCGCCCATATCAAGCTGTCGCACAGCCGTGCCTTTCTCTTGCGGGCCTACCCCTTGCAGACCCATGAGATGCTGTTCGACGCTCATTGGCACGCATTCCGGGTCTTCGGCGGCGTGCCGGAACGCGGCATCTACGACAATATGAAGACGGCGGTGGATCGTGTGGGCCGCGGAAAGGCCCGCGATGTCAACATCCGCTTCTTGGCGATGGCGAACCACTATGTCTTTGAGCCGGAGTTCTGCAATCCAGCGGCAGGGTGGGAGAAGGGACAGGTCGAGAAGAACGTCCGCGACTCCCGCCATCAAATGCTGCAAGGCATGCCAACCTTTCCTGATCTTGCCGCGCTGAACGCTTGGCTGGAGGAGCGCTGCATCGCGCTATGGCACGAGACCGCCCATGGCACATTGCCCGGCACGATCGCGGATGTCTGGGCTGACGAGAAAGCCGCGCTGATGCCGCTGCCAGTGGCATTTGACGGCTTCATCGAGATCAGCAAGCGCGTCTCACCCACCTGCCTGATCAGCTTCGAGCGCAATCGCTACAGCGTTCCGGCATCATTCGCGAACCGGCCCGTCAGTCTGCGGGTCTATCCTGACCGGCTGGTCGTGGCGGCGGAGGGTAACATCCTGTGCCAACACGCCCGGGTGATCGAGCGCAGCCACAAGCTGCCCCCGAAGACGATCTATGACTGGCGGCACTATCTGGCGGTCGTGCAAAGGAAGCCCGGGGCTCTTCGGAATGGTGCGCCATTCCTGGAATTACCACCTGCCTTCAGACAGTTGCAGGATCAGATGCTGCGCAAACCCGGCGGTGACCGAGAGATGGTGGACATCCTCGCGCTTGTCGTGCAGCACGACGAACAGGCCGTGCTGACCGCCGTGGAACTGGCGCTGGCCGAGGGCGTGCCGACCAAGACCCATGTGCTGAACCTGCTGCACCGCTTGGTCGACGGCAAGGTGATCGGTGGTCCGCCGCTGGATACCCCGCAAGCGCTAATTCTGCGGCGTGAACCCAAAGCTAATGTCGAACGCTATGACGCACTGCGCAGCCAGATCGTCGCGGGAGGCCGCCATGCGTCATGACCCCGCCGCCGGCGCTATCGTCATCATGCTCCGCAGCCTGAAGATGTATGGCATGGCCCAAGCCGTAGAGGATCTCATCGAACAGGGTGCCCCGGCGTTTGAAGCCTGCATTCCGATCCTGTCGCAACTGCTGAAGGCCGAACTGGCCGAACGCGAGGTGCGGTCCATCGCCTACCATATGAAGGCGGCACGCTTCCCAGCCTACAAGGACCTCTCGGGCTTCGACTTTGCCGCCAGCGAGATCAACGAGGCGACCGTCAGGACGCTGCACCGCTGCGAGTTCATGGGCGGGGCCCAGAATGTCGTCCTGATTGGCGGGCCGGGCACCGGCAAGACCCATGTCGCGACCGCCATTGGCATACAGGCCGTTGAGCATCACCGCCGCAAGGTTCGCTTCTTCTCGACCATCGAACTGGTCAACGCCCTCGAGCAGGAAAAGGCAAAAGGCAAGGCCGGTCAGATCGCCGAAAGCCTGACCCGCCTCGACTTGGTGATCCTGGACGAGCTCGGATATCTGCCGTTCAGCGCCTCGGGTGGGGCGTTGCTGTTCCATCTGCTCAGTAAGCTCTACGAGCGCACCAGCGTCGTCATCACCACCAATCTCAGCTTCAGCGAATGGGCCACCGTCTTTGGCGATGCCAAAATGACCACGGCCTTGCTCGACCGCCTCACCCACCGCTGCCATATCCTCGAGACCGGAAACGACAGCTTCCGCTTCAAAGCAAGTTCAGCCGCAGCAGCCCGAAAAAAGAAGGACGCAAACCATGCCTTGACCCCAACATGACCCGAAATCCATAGTCAGAGGTGGCTCAATTCTCGATGGAAAACTGGAGTGAACCCCTCGGGCTGGACCACAGGAGCCTGAAGATCTGATACGCTGAACGGGCCTTGTTTGGAGAAGGCTCATGACATCACGAGGTCCCTACCGTCGACATTCGACCGCATTCAAGCTGCAGCTCTGCCAAGATATCCGGGCCGGCGTCATCGGGCGACGCGATGCGCAACGCAGCCATAACATCTCTGCCAACCTCATCCAGCTTTGGCTGACCCAGTTCGACCGTGGCGAGCTGACGGACGAGGAGGCCGAAGCCAGCGTCATCGCCGAATACGAGGCCCGCATCGCAGCCCTCGAGCGCAAGGTGGGCCAGCTCACGATGGAGCTGGATCTTGCCAAAAAAACACCGCGGATGCCGACCGCCAACAACAGCGAGAAGTCCTTCGTGATCAGCGGCCCCGCACCTGCTCCATCAGGCGGGGGTGCAAAGCCATGAACCTGCCTCGCAGCACCTATTATTACCGCCCCGCCGCCAAGGCCGAAGGGCTTACAGACGCTGAACTCACGGCCATCATCGAAGACATCCAGGATGAACTGCCATGCTACGGCTACCGCCGCGTGACCCATGAGCTTCGTCGCCACGGGTTTGTAGTCAATCACAAGAGGATAGCACGGGTGATGCGGGAGGCGGGACTTGGCATCAAACCCCGCAGGCGCTTTGTCAGAACGACGGACAGCAGGCACGATTCCCCAATATTCCCGAACCTTTACGGCAACATCATCCCTGATCACCCGGACAGGGTTTGGGTCGCAGACTTCACCTACATCCGCGTTGCGACAGGGTTCTGCTATCTGGCGGTCATTCTGGATGCCTGCAGCCGCAAAGTTGTCGGTTATGCGCTGTCGCAGCGTCTCGACACGCCCTTGGCACTTGCGGCTCTGCACTCGGCCGTGGCCAACCGAAACCCTCCCGAAGGCTGTCTCCATCATACGGATAGGGGTTGCCAATACGCATCTCAAACCTATCGCGATGCTCTTCAGGCCGCAGGTCTGCGCGGTTCCATGAGCAGCGTCGGAAACCCCTATCACAACGCACAGGCCGAAAGCTTCATGAAGACGCTGAAGGTCGAGGAAGTCTACAGGGCCGGATACGAAACCTTCGCCGACGTCGCGGCCCGCTTGCCCAAATTCATCGAGCAGGTTTACAACTCGAAGAGACTGCACTCCGCCCTCGGCTACCGAACCCCCGAGGAATTCGAAACCCTATTCGCCCAAAAGGCGGCTTAGCTCAGATGGCACCCCTATGGTCCAGCCCGAGGGGTTCACTCCAAACCCGGCTCAGTTCTGGGTGGAAATCAACAGGGGAGGACTATGCTTGGGGTCGCCCGACACTTCTTGCACGCAAAATGCGCAAGATGGAGCTTGTGGCCGGAGAGCAAGCCCAGCGTGGCCAACGCGGTAGCGCCTATGGCTACAACCGTCCCGAACTGAGGCAAGCGGATCGCGGCATGGCCAAGCAGGCGGAACAGGTCTATCGGCGGCTCATGCAACACTGGCAACGAACGCGGAGGCGAGCTCAGCCTCCGGCGTCACCAGGTGCTCAAACATAAAATTGGCAAATGCCGCAGAACGGGGCTGTTCAATTACATCCGTCTGTTGCGGGCAGTGGGGCGTGATGAACTCCTGCTTCAACCCGTAGCTGCGGACCAGCGCCGTGAACTTGCGACTGGTAAAAACCAGCCCGTTGTCCGACCTCAGCAGGAACTCCTGCGTGACCCGGCCCAAGGTGCCGAACCTGGTGATCAGGGCATGCTCCAACGCGCTGGCGGCGGTCGTGGCCTTGCCGGATCGCGACAGATGCCAGCCCAACAGCTCGTGTGTGGACGCCCCCTTGGATGCAAGCGGAATCTTGGGTTCGTTTGGGCATGTGATCAGGTGCGGTCGTGTGTCCGGCCTCGAGGATGCGGCGTGTCGTGCGCCGCGGGCCTGTATGGAGATATGCAGGCCGGGACCAGTTCGCTTACCCGCGCTCAAAGGCGCTCCGTCCGGAATGCTGGTTCGCCCGACCCGGTCTCTTGACCGTAAGCGGTGCGTGATCCCCGTCAGGCTTTCAGCTTGACGGCTTTTGGAAGGCCCAGGGCATGAGGTCGTCGATGCGCGCTGCGGGGTGGCCGTTGGCGATGGCGGTCAGGGTTTCGCGCAAGTAGGCGTAGGGATCGATGGCGTTCAGCTTGCAGGTCTCAATAAGCGAGGCCAGGCGCGCCCAGGTTCGGCCGCCCTCGTCATGACCGGCGAACAGCGCGTTTTTACGATTGAGGGTTAGGGGTCTGATGGTATTTTCGACCGGGTTTGTATCCATCTCGACGCGGCCATCGGACAGGAAGATCTGCAGGCCATCCCAGTGCCGGTGGATATAGCCGAGCTTCTCGCCCAAGCGGGATTTGGCGGAGATCCGGCTGCGCTGGTGGGTCAGCCAAAGGCGGAAGTCGGCAATCAGCGGGGCCGATCGCGCTTGGCGGGCCGCTAGGCGCTCCTCGGGTGAGCGTCCCCGGACGCTGGCTTCGATCTTGTAGATCTGGGCGATGCGGCGCAGGCCTTCGGCGGCGATCTCGGAGCCGTCCTTTTGATAGATGTCATGCAGTTTGCGCCGGGAATGGGCCCAGCAGTAGGCCAGCGTCAGGGGCATGCCGCCCACGCGCTTTGGTTCGGCCAAGGCGTCATAGCCGGTATATCCATCGACCTGAAGAATGCCCTCGAAGCCTGTCAGGATGTCCATCGCATGGCGGCCATGGCGCCCGGGCGCATAGGTGAAGACGACCGCGGGCGGATCGCCTCCACCCCAGCCGCGATCATCGCGGGTCACCGCCCAAAGGTAGCCGGTTTTGGTTTTGCCCGCCTTGGGATCGAGGACCGGTGCCCGGGTCTCGTCCATGAACAGGCGGCCGGATCGCTTGAGGTGGACCAACATCCGGTCAACGACCGGGGCCAGATGATAGGCTGCTACGCCACACCACTTTGCCAGGGTTGACCGGTCCAGATCCACGCCGCCCCGGCCATAGATCTGGCATTGGCGATAAAGCGGCAAGTGATCCGCATATTTGGAGACGGCGACATGGGCGAGCGTGCCCTCGGTCGGCAAACCGCCTTCGATCAGCCAGTTGGGCGTGTCGGCCTGTATGATGCCTGCGTCGCAACGACGACAGGCATAGCGGGGGCGAATGGTGACGATGACCTGGAAGCGGGCAGGAACGATGTCGAGACGTTCGGCGCGGTCTTCGCCGATCGTCACCATGTCGGTGCAGCCGCAGGGACATATCTTCTGCGCGGGTTCGATCACCTGCTCGATGCGCGGTAGGTGATCTGGCAGATGGCCAAGGTTGCGTTTGGCTGCCGGACGCCTGGGCCTGCCATCGGCATTGCGCTCCGCCAGCGCTGCCCGCGCGGCCTCGGCTTCGGCGACCGCCGTTTCCAGATCCTCGAAAGCCAGCTGGCGCTCGTCGGGTGCCAACTGCTCGGACCGCTTGCCGTAAAGCGCATGGCGCAGCTCGGCGATCAGGTAATCCTGACGTTCGGTCTGCGCCTCCAGCCCGGTGACCTTGGCCTGCATGGTCGCAAACGCCTCACGCACGGCGGGCGGAAGGCTGTCCATATCAAAGGGGAGATCGGCGGGCGCAGGCATGGCTGTTTATACCGCGTGCCCCCAGGATTGCCCATATTTACAAGGCGATCCGAGTCACTCTGTCGCGGGGGGATGCGTCGGCCTGGGCGCATGGATGCGGCGCCAGTCAAGCCCTGCAAACAGCGCCTCGAACTGCACCCGCGACAGCCGCATGACCCCGTCGCCAACCTTTGGCCAGGCAAAGCCGCCCTGTTCCAGTCGCTTGTAGATCATCACGATCCCACTGCCGTCCCAAAACAGAACCTTGATCCTGTCGCCCGATCACGTTTCATAATGCATCTCCTCCTTCAGAATCCGGGTAGGGTCATGGACCTGTCTGCAATCTTATCAAGCGCTTGCCTTGGCCTGCGCGCGGCTATTTCCTGCAAGCCTATCCGAACCGCCTCGGTTTCGAGCGCGGCCAGCGGTATTTTCCATGGGGCGGAATACAGGATCTGTGTCGCGGGGAGGATCTGCGCGCGGATCAGTTTGTGGACAGATGCCACGCAGACGCCGAGCCGCTTGGCGGCAGCATCGACGCTCACGGTCTTCTCCTCCTCGGCCTCGGGATCATAGGGTGGGATCGCGAGCCTGTCGCGCAATTCAGCCACGCGGACGGTCGTCCATGTCTCGTCATCCTCAGTGCGGCAGCGCATCCGGTTGAGGGTCACGGCAAGTTCCCTGTCTGGCCAGTGCCCGCCAAGTTTGCGCAAGATGTCGGCAGCAGTGCGCTTTGGCCCCGGTGGGAAGCGACCGGTTCGGCGCCGGGCCAGCCTGACCTCGGTGTGGCGCCCGCCGATCCAGTGAATGAGCAGAACGAAGGCGTTCTCCGCCTGATCGATGTCGATCACCACTTCCTCGATCAGCAGGCGCACCAGTCGCTGCCGCGCGCGGGCATCGGTCCCGGCGGCATTCCATGCCGAGGGCAGGTCGGTGGCGAGCCGCAAGAGGACATCAGGATCGACCCCGGGCCTCGCGATGAGTTCTGCGCCCAAAGCGGCAAGTTTTTGCTCGACCGAGGCCACCCGCTCCAGGGCTGCGTTCCACCGCGCCTCCAGCGTGCGCGCAACATGCCGTTTGGCGGGATCGACATGCTCATATCGCCGCTCGGCCAGTTCCGCGGCGTATCGTGCCTCATCAAGCTCCTTCTCGACAGCAAGCCGCACCACCTCCTGTGCCCGGGTGGCCTGCTGTCCCGCCAATAGGGCAGCCTGCACGGCGCGGCCGGAGACCGCTTCGAGCAGTTGGCCGGTCACGGCCGCATCGATGCCGCCCCCGCCCGCACCGATGCAGAGCCCAGCCCCGACATGGCTGTCATCGCCCCGACATTGGTAACGATGGGACAGGTCGGTCCCGGTCTTGTAAAAGACCCGCATCATCCGGCCGCACCTTGCGCAACGCGCCATGCCGCTCAGCAGCGCCTGTCCGCCGCGCCCGGATTTGCGGGCCGTTCGCTTTTGCATATGCGCGTTCTCCCCCAGCAGGACGCGGTTCTCCTCATAGGCCTGCCAGTCGATGTATCCTTCGTGATTGCTCTTGATCAGCACGCCCCACTCCTCGATCGCCCGGTGATGGCCGCTGGTCTTGCGCGCCTCGCCCTCGACCACCGCCATCCGATTACCGGTCCGGCCGAAGGCATAGGCACCAGCGTAGACCGGATTATGCAGCACCTGCATCACGCTGTGATAGGCAGGCTTGCGCCAAGCGATCTTGCGCAGGGCACCGTTGCGCAGGACCACTGGCAGATGGACATCGGCCGCGCGCAGCCACAGGAACACCTGGCGACCGCTGCCAAGCTCGCGGAACTTGGCGAAGATCAGGTGGATGGCCTGCCGGACCCGCTCATCAGGATCCATCTCAATCCTGTCGTCCTCGCTCCAGCAGAACCCAGGCGGCAAGGTAAAGCGGAGTTCTCCCCGCTTCGCCTTCGCATCGCGGGCCGCCAGCCCACGTTGCCGCAGAAGACTGAGTTCGTATTCCGACATGGTGCCCTTCAGCCCCAGCAGCAGTCGATCATTCATTTGACGCGGATCGTAGACCCCCTCCGGGTCAACGACCAAGGCCCCCGTCAAGGCGCAGAGGTCAATCAGATGATGCCAGTCCCGGCCATTACGGGAAAGCCGCGAGGCTTCGATGCAATAGACCGCCCCCACCGTCCCGGCACAGACTTCCGCGACCAGACGCTGGAAGCCCGGGCGGGCAATCAGACCAGAGCCGGAGCGTCCCAGATCCTCATCGATGACCCGGACCTCGGCGAAGCCGGTGTCGCGGGCGGCTTCGGCCAGCTGGTATTGCCGCTTCTGGCTTTCGAGATTCCCGAGCACCTGAGCCATCGTCGACTGGCGAACGTAGACGAGTGCGCTGCGGGCAAGGTGCTCAGCGGTGATCTTTGCGTGCATCATGACCTGCGCCCTCCGCAATCTTGCCCGCCGCCATCAGCAGCAGGTCTGCCAATGCCTCCAGGATCGCCGGTGTCGCGGGCGCGGCCGGGGGGCGGTTCGGGCTGTCGTTCAGGTCCAGGCAGAGCTGACTCGGCGTCGCTTGCTTTTGTTGCGAGAGGGGTCGGGGTCGGCAGGGCATGCGTATCCTCCTCGGGAATCGATCCCCCACAGGATGACGCAAGCTGACCGTGACGCATTAGATCGAGTGTCTGTGCAAGCGACCGCAAGGCTTCGAGAGCAACAACCGGCGGGCCGCTTTCCATGCGTGCGCAATAGGCGGCATCGCACATCCAGGGGGGCAAAGTCCGGAAGAACCCCTGCCGTTCCTCGACCAGCACAGAGTCCGATCCGTGCCTGCGTCCCCCATCGCGCGCGCGTAGAACCCGCCCGTAAAGAGGGTGCCAAGGATATTCGATCCGCAAATCACGCAGTTGGTATGTGGAATGAAAGCCGATCACCACGTTTGGACCTGAAGACAACCATCACCCCCGCCTTGGGCGCAAAGCCCAACGCGGCATGCGCCATGGCCGCCAGCCCGTCATGTCCCTTGCGGAAGTCCACAGGCTTGGTCGCAATCACGATCCGGACGGCCTGATCCGGAAAGATCACAGCACCTTCCTCAACGCCGCCGCCAAGGCCGCCGCGCGGTCTGGACTGCAATCCGGCATCACATGCAGAACGACCCCACAGATCTCGACCCTGATCACGCCCGTGTCGGCCGACGCATCAGCCAATGGCTCGATCACCAGCGGCACGAAGGTCGGGGCCGTAGCGACCGGCACCACCAGTTCCCCTTTGCGCGCCTGACCACGCCATCCCGAAAGGTGCCGCGCAATCAACCCATACTTCGCCGCAACATCGCAGACCCGCGCGCCAGGCTGAAAACTCTCAGCCACAATCCGCGCCTTGAGATCATCCGGCCATCGCCGCCGCCCGGTCGGGCCATCAAGGATCTCGATCCGGGATACTTCCTTCGACCCACGCACCTCCATCCGGTGCTCGTTTTGGTGCTCCACGGCCAGCCTCCCGCAAACTCAGTTGCAGAACGGCATGCCCCAAGTCACATCAAGCCGAAACCACGGGGCCGGCGCACCGCTTACTCTTGACCGTCTGCCCTTACGTTCCCTCGCCCCCTCTCACATCCGGCGACAACCCGATGACACCGGCCTATGCGGCCGCCATCGCCGGATCCCTGTAATCTTCACCCTTGCGCAGCAGCGCCCAAGCTGTGCGCGCCATTCGGTTGGCCAGCGCCACAGCGACCAGCATCTTCGGCTTGCGTGCCATCATCCGTCCCAACCAGGACCCACCGGGAGCGCCCTTCCGTGCGGCCCATCGCACCACGGCAACGGCCCCGACGATCAGCAACCGCCGAATGTCGCGCTGGCCCATCTTCGAAGTGCGGCCCAGCCGGTCCTTGCCGCCGCTAGAATGCTGTCGCGGCGTGAGGCCGACCCAGGCGGCGAAGTCACGCCCGTTCGAAAAGGTCTCCATCGGCGGCGCAAAGGTGGTGATCGCCGCCGCAGTCACTGCCCCTACTCCCGGGATCGTCGTCAGCCGTCGAGCCGTGTCGTCGGTGGTCACGCGCTTGCGAAGCTCGGCATCGAGGCCAGCGATCTTCTCGGCCAGCCCGGCGATCTGGTCGAGTAGAAGGCGGGCCAAGTCGCGGACCGCTGCCGGCAGCATACCGTCGTCGCCATCGATGATGGCCGCAAGGCGCCCGACATGCGCCAGGCCGGCAGGGGCCACGATGCCCTGCTCGGCCAAGTGTGCGCGCAAGGCATTGATCGTCTGAGTCCGTTGGCGAACCAGAAGGTCGCGGGTCCGGTAAGCCATCGCTGCCGCCTGCTGGGCCTCGCTCTTCACAGCGACAAACCGCATAGTCGACCGCGACGCCGCTTCGGCAATCGCCTCGGCATCGGCCATGTCGTTCTTCTGGCGCTTCACGAACGGCTTCACATAGGCGGGCGGGATCAGCCGCACCTGGTGGCCGAGATCGCCGATGGCCCGGCCCCAGTAATGCGCACTGGCACAGGCCTCCATCGCCACAACACAAGGCGGCTGCGCCGCCATGAACTTCAGCAGCTGCGCGCGCGACAGCTTGCGGCGGAAGATCACCGATCCGTCCGCTCCTGCGCCATGCGCCTGAAACACGTTCTTGGCCAAATCCAAGCCGATGATGCTAACCTCTCCCATGGACGCTCCCCTCCGTAGCGGTGCTTCAACACCCGCCACCATGGCACATCGATGCCGCCGGGGGGCGTCCACCCCATCGCTTACCGTAGCACCGATGTAGCCCCGTGTGCTTCCACGTTGCTTCCACGCGTGGAATTGGAACGCCAAAGGCCCCGCGTTATGCGAGGCTAGTACATTGATATATAATGATATTTATGGTTGCGGGGACAGGATTTGAACCTGTGACCTTCAGGTTATGAGCCTGACGAGCTACCGGGCTGCTCCACCCCGCGTCCGTATCCCGAGGGCTTAGTGCTGCGATCGGGGATTTTTGTCATCGTTTTGAGAGGTTTGGGTTCTTGCTAGGTTTGGCGGTGACCTACTCTCCCACGTCTTAAGACGCAGTACCATTGGCGCGGCAGCACTTAACGGCCGAGTTCGGGAAGGGATCGGGTGTATTGCTTGCGCTATGACCACCAAACCGAGAAAGAACCCGCGCTGGATTTTCCAGCGCGTTACAACATCGTTTTGTTCCAAGTCTGTGTGCTTTTGACATGTCTCAGTAATCAGCCTTGCTGTTACTGGATCAAATCAAGCCTATCGGGCAATTAGTACCAGTCAGCTGAATGCATTGCTGCACTTACACCTCTGGCCTATCGACGTGGTGGTCTTCCACGGCCCTCAGGGAGACCTTGTTTTGAAGGGGGCTTCCCGCTTAGATGCCTTCAGCGGTTATCCTGTCCGAACATAGCTACCCAGCACTACCGTTGGCACGATAACTGGTCCACCAGTGGTTCGTTCACCCCGGTCCTCTCGTACTAGGGGCAACTCTTCTCAAGTCTCCTACACCCACGGCAGATAGGGACCGAACTGTCTCACGACGTTCTAAACCCAGCTCACGTACCTCTTTAAATGGCGAACAGCCATACCCTTGGGACCTGCTCCAGCCCCAGGATGAGATGAGCCGACATCGAGGTGCCAAACGATGCCGTCGATATGGACTCTTGGGCATCATCAGCCTGTTATCCCCAGCGTACCTTTTATCCGTTGAGCGATGGCCCTCCCACTTGGGACCACCGGATCACTATGACCGACTTTCGTCTCTGCTCGACTTGTCAGTCTTGCAGTCAGGCAGGCTTCTGCCATTGCACTCAACGACCGATTTCCGACCGGTCTGAGCCTACCTTCGCGCGCCTCCGTTACTGTTTGGGAGGCGACCGCCCCAGTCAAACTCCCCACCACGCAGGGTCCCGGATCCGGATAACGGACCGCGGTTAGATATCAAGAGTGCGAAGGGTGGTATCTCAAGGGAGGCTCCACGGGAACTGGCGTCCCCGCTTCGATGCCTACCACCTATCCTGCACATCACAATCCTGATACCAGTGCGAAGCTGGAGTAAAGGTGCATGGGGTCTTTCCGTCTAACCGCGGGAAGTGTGCATCTTGACACACAGTTCAATTTCGCTGAGTCCACATCAGAGACAGCGGGGAGATCGTTACGCCATTCGTGCAGGTCGGAACTTACCCGACAAGGAATTTCGCTACCTTAGGACCGTTATAGTTACGGCCGCCGTTTACTGGGGCTTCAATTCAGAGCTTGCACCCCTCCTTTTAACCTTCCAGCACCGGGCAGGCGTCAGACTGTATACGTCGCCTTACGGCTTCGCACAGCCCTGTGTTTTAAGTAAACAGTCGCCACCCCCTAGTTTGTGCCCCCCACCCATAGTTGCCTACAGATGGGGCCTCCTTCTCGCGAACTTACGGAGGCATTTTGCCGAGTTCCTTTGATGTGGTTCTCTCAAGCGCCTTGGTATACTCTACCAGTCCACCTGTGTCGGTTTAGGGTACGGTCTGATGAAGGGCTATTTCCAGGAACCTCTGAACGGCCCACCCAATCCGATAAGGGCAGACAATCTTTGAGATCCGTCACATCCTTCTGGCCCACGAATATTAACGTGGTTCCCATCGACTACGCCTTTCGGCCTCGCCTTAGGGGCCGGCTTACCCTGCTCAGATTAGCTTTAAGCAGGAACCCTTGGACTTACGGCGACAGGGTCTCTCACCCTGTTTGTCGCTACTCATGTCAACATTCTCGCTTCTGATCTCTCCACCGGATGCCTTACAGCCCGGCTTCACAGAAAGCACATTGCCTCCGTTATTCCCGAAGGAACAAAAGAGGCAGCGTCCTATATCACAGAACGCTCCGCTACCACGCATATTGCTATGCATCCTGAGCTTCGGCTCGTGGCTTGAGCCCCGTTACATCTTCGCCGCAGGACAGCTTATCTAGACCAGTGAGCTGTTACGCTATCTTTAAAGGATGGCTGCTTCTAAGCCAACCTCCTGGTTGTTTTGGCCGTCCCACATGCTTTCCCACTTAGCCACGAATTAGGGGCCTTAGCTGCAGGTCAGGGTTGTTTCCCTCTTCACGACGGACGTTAGCACCCGCCGTGTGTCTCCCGGATAGTACTCTTGGGTATTCGGAGTTTACTTAGACTCAGTAAGGCTGTGGGCCCCCATCATCCATGTAGTGCTCTACCCCCCAAGGTATTCGTCCGAGGCGCTACCTAAATAGCTTTCGCGGAGAACCAGCTATCTCCAGGTTTGATTGGCCTTTCACCCCTAGCCACAAGTCATCCAGACCCTTTTCAACGGGTGTTGGTTCGGACCTCCAGCACGTGTTACCGTGCCTTCATCCTGCTCATGGCTAGATCACCTGGTTTCGGGTCTAATCCAACGAACTCATGCGCCCTTTTAAGACTCGCTTTCGCTGCGCCTACACCTATCGGCTTAAGCTTGCTCGTTAGACTAAGTCGTTGACCCATTATACAAAAGGTACGCCGTCAGGACTGATGTCCCTCCGACTGCTTGTAGGCGTCCGGTTTCAGGTACTGTTTCACTCCCCTTGTCGGGGTGCTTTTCACCTTTCCCTCACGGTACTGGTTCGCTATCGGTCAGTAAGGAGTACTTAGCCTTCGGGGGTGGTCCCCCGATCTTCAGACAGGATTTCACGTGTCCCGCCCTACTTAATATGTCTTCTGAAGCTTCCTGTACGGGGCTGTCACCCTGTGTCGCTGTGCTTTCCAGCACATTCCAGTCACTTTTCGAAGCTCGGCTGGTCCGCGTTCGCTCGCCACTACTAACGGAGTCTCTCTTGATTTCCTTTCCTCCGGGTACTTAGATGTTTCAGTTCCCCGGGTTTGCTCTAAAACCCCTATGTATTCAGGATTAAAGTACCTGGTCTTGCCCACTGATGATCACTCCGCATTTGCATGCGAAGCAACAACAATGAACAGTCAGGTGGGTTCCCCCATTCGGAGATCCATGGGTCAAAGCCTATTCCCGGCTCACCATGGCTTAACGCAGGGTATCACGTCCTTCATCGCCTCTTACTGCCTAGGCATCCACCAAACGCCCTTTTCGCGCTTGATTTGATCCAGAAAGAGCAAGGCTCCGGTCACTCGCGTGACCACAGCCGTCTTTCATGTGTCAAAAGCATGTATACTTTCCCATGCGATGGTCCTTGGACCAACGCGGTTAGTGTACTAGACTTGGAACAATATTGCCTCCGGGGTCGAACCCCGTGATGATCCCATACTCGGAACCATCAGCAATATCGATGTTGTTTCTCTCTAAACGATGTCAATTCATCCTTCACAGGATGATCAGAGGCATTCGCAAATGCCACTGATGATCTTGTGAAGTGGTGGGTCGAGGAGGACTTGAACCTCCGACCTCACGCTTATCAGGCGTGCGCTCTAACCACCTGAGCTACCGACCCTAACGGTGTGAAGTCTGGCCTTACCACCCGCACCGCGCTTGCCGCGCAGAACTTGGTGGAGCCTATCGGGATCGAACCGATGACCTCCTGAATGCAAATCAGGCGCTCTCCCAGCTGAGCTAAGGCCCCGCAAGGAATGCTTTCGCATCCCGCTTGTTCTGAAGAGATATGAGGACGGCCTGACCGTATATGTGAGGCTATGACTAGCCTCTGCTAAGTGTTCCACGAGACTGGCAAGCCAGTCTGACCAGGAACATCCTTAGAAAGGAGGTGATCCAGCCGCAGGTTCCCCTACGGCTACCTTGTTACGACTTCACCCCAGTCACTGAACCCACCGTGGTCGGCTGCCTCCATTGCTGGTTGGCGCACCGCCTTCGGGTGGATCCAATTCCCATGGTGTGACGGGCGGTGTGTACAAGGCCCGGGAACGTATTCACCGCGTCATGCTGTTACGCGATTACTAGCGATTCCGACTTCATGGGGTCGAGTTGCAGACCCCAATCCGAACTGAGATGGCTTTTTGGGATTAACCCATTGTCACCACCATTGTAGCACGTGTGTAGCCCAACCCGTAAGGGCCATGAGGACTTGACGTCATCCACACCTTCCTCCGGCTTATCACCGGCAGTTTCTTTAGAGTGCCCAACTGAATGCTGGCAACTAAAGACGTGGGTTGCGCTCGTTGCCGGACTTAACCGAACATCTCACGACACGAGCTGACGACAGCCATGCAGCACCTGTGTGCAGTGTCTCTTACGAGAAAGGACCATCTCTGGAACGGTCACTGCCATGTCAAGGGTTGGTAAGGTTCTGCGCGTTGC
>NZ_CP076367.1 GCF_018798885.1 Gemmobacter fulvus
GCTGCCGGCCACCCCAGACCGAGGCCGCAAGGTTGAGAAGCGTCGTCTTGCCAGAGGACGAGGCGCCGCGGAAATGCAGACCGCCACCAGCCAGCCCCAGAGGCGCCAGAAGGGGACCGGAGAACGCCAGCGACACGGCGAGGATCATCAGCGGGTTCTCACGGCATTTCATGCCGACCTCCTGCTTCCAGCCCTCGACATCACCAGACGAGGTCAGACCCGTGCCGATCCCCGTCGGAAGCGACAGCGGCAACAGATCGCTGCGACCGATCAGGGTGGAGCGCAGGACGAAGGCGCTGTGACCAGCATCAACCCAACCCATGCGGTTGACACTCTGAAGATGCTGTTCCGGTTTCCAGACCTTCAGCAGCTTCAACAGCCGATCGCTCGTCGCTTTCTCTGCCCCGAGTTCAAGGCCGTGATCCACCAGCGTTGCAATGACGTTTCGAGGGCTTCTTTGAAGCTCCGCGTTCGAAACCGGAATCTCGTGCCATTCACCGCGGGTCGACTTCACGCAGACAAGACGTCCGCAGCCGCGACCCTCATGATCGGCGAACTGGGCGTCGACACGGAGCGGACTGCAGATGAAGATGGGATCAGCGGTCTCATCGGCGGGAAGCTCGTAGATGCCATCGATAAAGCTGGCATATCCATCCGGGATGGAGGTCGCCTGCTTGGGTGCAGCCATGATGGTCGGTGCCATCGTGACTGATGCGTGAGCAACGTCGAGCTGATCTGTCACAGCCGCGATGGACGCGGCATCCGTGATCTCTGCGAGCGGCGTGGGTGCGCTGGAAACCTCCTGATGTGCGAGCGTGCTGTCATCATTGCACCCGATCGCGTTCAATTCAGCGAGAAACTTGGCCTCTTCGGCAGCTTCGTCTACCTCCGGGGACCGTCCCAGAAACTCCAGGTCTTCGTCGGAGAGACCGTGGTGCCACAGATTATTGGTCATGTTTTCCTCCTTTGGCCGAATTTTCGGCATGACTGATTGTTCGCAGCCGACATCGCGGCCGCGCCTGGAAGGTTGGCTGAGCACCAGAGCACAGAGACGCAAACACCATGCGGTTCGGGAGAACCCGAGCCGCGACCTGAATCTCACAAGCTGATGCCGGTCACCGGAAGGCCTTGTCATTCGGTCGGCAAGCGACAGATCGATGGCTGACCAGATCTCGTGCAGAGCAAATGATGATGATGTGCTGTTCTACGTGTCCGTCGCCTTGCCAACTTCTAGGCGAATGAGGTGCTGGACGGCTCTGGCAACAACGTCCGGTTCAGAGAGCCTCAGCTTACGTGCCAGTCTGCGCAGGGCAGGCACATCTATCTCGACGATCCCGCCTTTGGAGAGCGCCTCCAACCAAGGCGCCGATGCGTCGATTTCGTGGGCCAGTGTCGCGGCATCCGTGCGCAGGGCGATCATGGACTGACGCAGGGCATGGTCGAAGGCATATTCAGGGATGCCGAAAAGTCGCGCGATGACCTCCGCAGGCTCCTCGGCGCGTCGTTCACCTGTCGGAGTGAAACTGCGGCGGCGCGACAACCAGAGAAGCGCATCATCCTTGTTGATCGCATCCTCGCGACGGCCACCTTCGAGGCGGACACCCGGCATATCGAGCTTGAAACCCTCCTTGCTGAGCGAGGTCCGCACGGCCGGAACAGTCATGTTCGACAGCAGGGCCAGTTCGCGGGTGCTCAAGCCATCGTCAAGCTCGTCCGCATAGAGCTTCCAACGCGCGACAAAGGTGTCGAACATCCGCCGCAGCGGAAAGTCGTTTTCGCTCGAAAGCGGGGAAGGGTTTCCGTGCATGTCGGTCTGCGGAAAACCTGACAGGACCGCGCAGACGATCTCGTGATGATCCCCAGACCCAGCAGCTTCCCACCCCTCAAGCTGGTAGGCATAGTTGTAGGCGCTACGGGCAAGGTAATGCAGGTGATGACGGGTCAGATCGATGGACCGCAGCGTCTTCTGACGATCCTCCTCTGTATGATCTTCCCCCGTCAGCTCCAGCAGATCCGGATCGATGCCGAGATACAGCCGTCCCAACTCGTCAGACCTTGGACCAAGGCACTGGAGGATAGACAGCTGGCAGAGGATCGCTTCGCGAACCTGCTCTTCAATCTCTGCCCAGCTGTAGGGAATGTGATTGGCCTTGCTCATGCTTCCACCGCGCCCTCGGAATTTGATGATGCGGATGATATAGCTGAGGCATGATATAACTTCAATAGTGATTTTGATGATGTAGCAAAATCATTTTTATCCACCGCATACCGGGAGACCGCATCGACGATGAGGGTTCAGTGGAGGCGGTGTGAGAGGCGCAAGCGGCGCGCGACAGCCCAACCGAGGCGATTGTCTGCTGTGTTCCACCGATGGACCCCAAGGTCATGCCGTTCCCCATCCGACAGCAGGCATCATCATCAGCTTCACCGCAGAACGCACGAGCAGCCCGCTGGCAGCCTCTGCTCATCAATGATCTCGGAACACTGTGCGCCCGGTGGAGGGTGGTATTTTGGGCCTCTGGGTTTTCTACCGACTCGACGAAACGCAGAAGCTATCACGGCGGCCGCATCACCGCAGCGGCGTCAGGTCCACCTCGACCGCCGAGAGGAAAGCCGGCGTCAGCGCGTGGTAATCCACCAGATCGACGCGCCAGGGCAGGCTGCTTTCCTCGAACGCATCGACAAGATGCGCCATGACAGTCGGGTCCAGTGGGCCCACATCTTTCAGCGCCAGATCGAGATCGGAAAAGCGCTTCGCGCCACCGCGGGCGCGGGAACCGAAAACCAGAACCTCGACATCGTTAGGCAGATGGCGTGCCAGAATAGTCTGGACCTGCGCCAAGTGCTCCGGTGCGATGTCGATGGCGCGGGTCATAGACCTTCGGACCGACGATGAAGTTCATCCAGCAGGAAGCGCGCATCGGCAAGAAAGGCAGGAATCGCCGCATGAACCTGCGCGGCCTTTGCCGCGTCATAGGCATGGCTGGTCGTTCCACGCTGACGGCGAAAGTCCATCCAGACTGGTAGATCGGATTTCAGAAGACCACGCTCCGATCCGAGGCGGATGAGGCTCTGGAACGTCGCATCATCCAGTGCAGCAGGGTTCGGTTCGGTCATCTCCAGAAAACGGCGCAGCATCTTGACGCTCAGTTCATAGGTGTATTCGAACGCCTGGATCGCCGCCATTCGCAGCGCTTCCGACATCACAGGCTGATCCTGTGGCTGCAAGGACAAGTCGTAGAAGGTTTCCAGCTGCGAAACCGCGCGGTCGAAGGGCGAAAGGTCGAGCGGCATCCGATTTCTCCATCCTTCATGACGTCCTACTGGCAAGGCGCAATCCGGGCAACACCGTAACCTGCATTGGTCGCTCCGCCGATCCCGCTCTGCTGCCCGTTCCTGATTTCCCGGGAGGGGTATCAGATAGCCAGAAATGCTCTTCGTGAAGCTGCTTTGCCGTTAAAGTCTACATTGATCACTCCTCGCCCCGACAGTGCCGCGCTTTTGACGAATTCCGAGGCGACACCCGAAGGAGGACAGGGCGGCACATATTCAAATCTTCTCCCGGCACAGACTTGCATGAACAGCGCACTCAAGACCTTGTCAGCGATTGAAGATCTGGTCGTCGGAAAGGGCAGCCGCGATCTCCGCACGGTGGAAGACCGACTCAAGGCGTTCTGCCCTTTCGAGGCGGTCGGCATGGTGCGACAAGAAATCCGACACTCCAACTTCCTTGCCTACATCCTCGATCCGTCACGCCCTCACGGCCTCGCCGATGCGCTGCTGCAGGAACTGCTGTTCGAGATCCTCGAAAATGGCGATGAAACCCTACCTCTGCGCAAGCTGGATCTGCATTTCCGGCCACTTGGCAATGCGCGGATCTATCGCGAGACCATGAACATCGACCTGCTGGTCGAGGTTCCGGGCAGTGGTAGCCAGAAGGGGCTGGTCATCGCCATCGAAATGAAGGTCGATGCCGGGGAATCCGACAATCAGCTGGCGAAATACGAGAAGCGGCTACGCGCGGCCTATTCGGCGGATCGCTGGCTGCATGTATTCGGTTTCCTGACAGTAGAGGGAAGGCCATCTTCCACCGAGGGCGAAACCGCCTGGACACCGCTCTCCTTCACCGGATTGTTCAAGCGGTTCGACGCGACAATCCGCCATCACGGCCATCAGGGCCGCGGAGTCGAGATGTATCAGGACTATGCGAAGATGATGAGGCGCAATGGCATGGCTGAAGGTGAACACGACGAGCAACTGCACGAGGCTGTTCGCAACTTGTGGGTGCGCCACCGCGAAGCTCTCGATTATCTGATGCTGCATCGTCCCGACACCTGCGACGAAACCATGCGTGCCTTCGAAGCAGGTCAGGCCGGACATGCCGAACGACTTTCTGCCGTGATCGGGCATCGGATAGCTGCAGACACGGCCTTCAGGATCTGGCGCAGGTTCTGGTTCCCTGACCTGGTGGAGCGTTTTCCGGCCTTCAGACATGACAGCGCCAACTGGGTTGCGTCACAGTCTCTGGCGGTTCTGGAGGTGCATCCCGAGCGCGACCAGATCATCGCCTGTATCGCCGTCGGTGAGGCAGGCAATGGCGAAGCCGCGCGCAGGGCTCTGCTTCTGGAGCTGAACCGAGAGACCGGAACCCAGAAGAAAGCTGCAGACACTGGCGTCAGGCATTACTGGCGCAGCGTCATTGCGACACCTGCAGACTTTTCGGATGAGAGTGCGATCGGTCGCCCGGCTGCTGACATCGTCGCGGAACGTCTGGCGACCTACCTGCAGCAGGTCTATCCCGGTCTGCAGAGCTGCATGGCACGCGCAGCCGTCGCGCTGACACAAGAGGTTGGTCGGTAGATCCCGCTCTGCTGCCGTTCCCTACTTTCGGTCGCTGAATATCAGCCCCACGGAGCGCGCCGGAGCGAGTCGCTGGCGACTCTTTTAGCGCGACTGCTGTCACCCACCCGGAAGCGACGTGATCGCGCTGGAGGGGGCTCTGCGCGAGTCTGGTGATGTGTTCCGGGCTGGATGTAACTCGTCTTGGTCGTGCCGCCCAGCGGACGCGCTCTGTTTAACCGGAGCGGGTCGTATCGCTGACCAAAGTGAGGATCGTAGATTGTCTACCACCCTCCCGCTGTCGGTCATCGAGGACAGATACAGCGTTGGAGGCTGTCATGCCGACATCGCATCAGGCCGGACAGGTGCCGTCGAAACTGCATGGCTCCGCGCAGATGCCTGTCGTTGGCCGCGCGGCTGGTGACGTGCCTGTTTTCGCACCCCACCAGCCGACTTCTTGTCCCTCTCACCGGACAATCTTCTTGTATCACAACGAGAACGAAGTGTGAATCCGCTGCGATCACATTTCGTGCCTGTTGAAGGGGTTACACCAGGTTTCGATCGAAGCTGGACATTGGTTTCCTCGCGATTTCGCACTTCGGACCGGAGGAGGTCGAAATGGGTTTTCGCCATCCTGCGCATCGGTTTGCTGATCATGAACGGGTCATCGAGACCCAGCTCGCGCGCAGTGCGGGTTGCATCTTTCAGCAGGTAGTCTGTCCAGCCGACAGGGTCATGGATCGGCACCAGATCCAGCTGACGCTGACCGCCAATCGCGCCAGAAGCGACAGAAGCAGCACGAACCAGCGCAACATTCAGGCGCTCGACTTCGGCGGAGGTCAGGCCGGAGATGTCCATGACACCATGAAGGTGAAGACGGCCACCTTCCCGCTCGGGCGTCAGTTCGAAGACGAAAGCGTAAGGTAGATGACCGAGCCCGGCTTCAGACAGATGCTTGCTCAGGTTCTGTGTCATCCTGCGCTTCGGATTGGCATGGGTCCGCAACATGGCTTCGCGCGAGATACCGAGGTTCAGGGAAACGGCCAGTCCATTGGCCGCGGCCGCAGACCAGACCGAAGCAGAGAACTTTTCAGCCTCGCTCAGTCTGTCATGGCGTTGTCGGCGCTTGCTGCCATCCCAGGTCTTCTTGAGCGCTACCTTGTCGAGCTGAGCAGCCGAACGCCGCGGTTTGCGATCCGGTTGACGGCTGGACGAAGCAGATGTGCAATAGCGACGCGCTGCGATCCTCCAGGCCGCGCCCTCGCGTTTTCCCTGTTGGTATGCAGAGGAGGGAGTGGTGCTGTCGTGCTGCTGATGGGCACAGGGATGGTGGTTGATAGGCTGGGAAACAGGGGTGTGTGAGGGTGTGGTCTCTGCATACTGACCCGTGATGGCAGATGTGGTGCCGGAGGCCTTGTTTCCCTGGTGAATATGCGCGTTCTGAACGTAAGCGGTGCGCCGGCCCCGTGGTTTCGGCTTGATGTGACTTGGGGCATGCCGTTCTGCAACTGAGTTTGCGGGAGGCTGGCCGTGGAGCACCAAAACGAGCACCGGATGGAGGTGCGTGGGTCGAAGGAAGTATCCCGGATCGAGATCCTTGATGGCCCGACCGGGCGGCGGCGATGGCCGGATGATCTCAAGGCGCGGATTGTGGCTGAGAGTTTTCAGCCTGGCGCGCGGGTCTGCGATGTTGCGGCGAAGTATGGGTTGATTGCGCGGCACCTTTCGGGATGGCGTGGTCAGGCGCGCAAAGGGGAACTGGTGGTGCCGGTCGCTACGGCCCCGACCTTCGTGCCGCTGGTGATCGAGCCATTGGCTGATGCGTCGGCCGACACGGGCGTGATCAGGGTCGAGATCTGTGGGGTCGTTCTGCATGTGATGCCGGATTGCAGTCCAGACCGCGCGGCGGCCTTGGCGGCGGCGTTGAGGAAGGTGCTGTGATCTTTCCGGATCAGGCCGTCCGGATCGTGATTGCGACCAAGCCTGTGGACTTCCGCAAGGGACATGACGGCTGGCGGCCATGGCGCATGCCGCGTTGGCTTTGCGCCCAAGGCGGGGGTGATGGTTGTCTTCAGGTCCAAACGTGGTGATCGGCTTTCATTCCACATACCAACTGCGTGATTTGCGGATCGAATATCCTTGGCACCCTCTTTACGGGCGGGTTCTACGCGCGCGCGATGGGGACGCAGGCACGGATCGGACTCTGTGCTGGTCGAGGAACGGCAGGGTTCTTTCCGGACTTTGCCCCCCTGGATGTGCGATGCCGCCTATTGCGCACGCATGGAAAGCGGCCCGCCGGTTGTTGCTCTCGAAGCCTTGCGGTCGCTTGCACAGACACTCGATCTAATGCGTCACGGTCAGCTTGCGTCATCCTGTGGGGGATCGATTCCCGAGGAGGATACGCATGCCCTGCCGACCCCGACCCTCTCGCAACAAAAGCAAGCGGACGCCGAGTCAGCTCTGCCTGGACCTGAACGACAGCCCGAACCGCCCCCGGCCGCGCCCGCGACACCGGCGATCCTGGAGGCATTGGCAGACCTGCTGCTGATGGCGGCGGGCAAGATTGCGGAGGGCGCAG
Organism: Gemmobacter fulvus; assembly: GCF_018798885.1. NCBI lineage: Bacteria > Pseudomonadati > Pseudomonadota > Alphaproteobacteria > Rhodobacterales > Paracoccaceae > Gemmobacter > Gemmobacter fulvus. Next base: position 7,418 of record NZ_CP076367.1, read on the forward strand.
GTCATGATGCACGCAAAGATCACCGCTGAGCACCTTGCCCGCAGCGCACTCGTCTACGTTCGCCAGTCGACGATGGCTCAGGTGCTCGGGAATCTCGAAAGCCAGAAGCGGCAATACCAGCTGGCCGAAGCCGCCCGCGACACCGGCTTCGCCGAGGTCCGGGTCATCGATGAGGATCTGGGACGCTCCGGCTCTGGTCTGATTGCCCGCCCGGGCTTCCAGCGTCTGGTCGCGGAAGTCTGTGCCGGGACGGTGGGGGCGGTCTATTGCATCGAAGCCTCGCGGCTTTCCCGTAATGGCCGGGACTGGCATCATCTGATTGACCTCTGCGCCTTGACGGGGCCTTGGTCGTTGACCCGGAGGGGGTCTACGATCCGCGTCAAATGAATGATCGACTGCTGCTGGGCTGAAGGGCACCATGTCGGAATACGAACTCAGTCTTCTGCGGCAACGTGGGCTGGCGGCCCGCGATGCGAAGGCGAAGCGGGGAGAACTCCGCTTTACCTTGCCGCCTGGGTTCTGCTGGAGCGAGGACGACAGGATTGAGATGGATCCTGATGAGCGGGTCCGGCAGGCCATCCACCTGATCTTCGCCAAGTTCCGCGAGCTTGGCAGCGGTCGCCAGGTGTTCCTGTGGCTGCGCGCGGCCGATGTCCATCTGCCAGTGGTCCTGCGCAACGGTGCCCTGCGCAAGATCGCTTGGCGCAAGCCTGCCTATCACAGCGTGATGCAGGTGCTGCATAATCCGGTCTACGCTGGTGCCTATGCCTTCGGCCGGACCGGTAATCGGATGGCGGTGGTCGAGGGCGAGGCGCGCAAGACCAGCGGCCATCACCGGGCGATCGAGGAGTGGGGCGTGCTGATCAAGAGCAATCACGAAGGATACATCGACTGGCAGGCCTATGAGGAGAACCGCGTCCTGCTGGGGGAGAACGCGCATATGCAAAAGCGAACGGCCCGCAAATCCGGGCGCGGCGGACAGGCGCTGCTGAGCGGCATGGCGCGTTGCGCAAGGTGCGGCCGGATGATGCGGGTCTTTACAAGACCGGGACCGACCTGTCCCATCGTTACCAATGTCGGGCGATGACAGCCATGTCGGGGCTGGGCTCTGCATCGGTGCGGGCGGGGCGGCATCGATGCGGCCGTGACCGGCCAACTGCTCGAAGCGGTCTCCGGCCGCGCCGTGCAGGCTGCCCTATTGGCGGACAGCAGGCCACCCGGGCACAGGAGGTGGTGCGGCTTGCTGTCGAGAAGGAGCTTGATGAGGCACGATACGCCGCGGAACTGGCCGAGCGGCGATATGAGCATGTCGATCCCGCCAAACGGCATGTTGCGCGCACGCTGGAGGCGCGGTGGAACGCAGCCCTGGAGCGGGTGGCCTCGGTCGAGCAAAAACTTGCCGCTTTGGGCGCAGAACTCATCGCGAGGCCCGGGGTCGATCCTGATGTCCTCTTGCGGCTCGCCACCGACCTGCCCTCGGCATGGAATGCCGCCGGGACCGATGCCCGCGCGGCAGCGACTGGTGCGCCTGCTGATCGAGGAAGTGGTGATCGACATCGATCAGGCGGAGAACGCCTTCGTTCTGCTCATTCACTGGATCGGCGGGCGCCACACCGAGGTCAGGCTGGCCCGGCGCCGAACCGGTCGCTTCCCACCGGGGCCAAAGCGCACTGCTGCCGACATCTTGCGCAAACTTGGCGGGCACTGGCCAGACAGGGAACTTGCCGTGACCCTCAACCGGATGCGCTGCCGCACTGAGGATGACGAGACATGGACGACCGTCCGCGTGGCTGAATTGCGCGACAGGCTCGCGATCCCACCCTATGATCCCGAGGCCGAGGAGGAGAAGACCGTGAGCGTCGATGCTGCCGCCAAGCGGCTCGGCGTCTGCGTGGCATCTGTCCACAAACTGATCCGCGCGCAGATCCTCCCCGCGACACAGATCCTGTATTCCGCCCCATGGAAAATACCGCTGGCCGCGCTCGAAACCGAGGCGGTTCGGATAGGCTTGCAGGAAATAGCCGCGCGCAGGCCAAGGCAAGCGCTTGATAAGATTGCAGACAGGTCCATGACCCTACCCGGATTCTGAAGGAGGAGATGCATTATGAAACGTGATCGGGCGACAGGATCAAGGTTCTGTTTTGGGACGGCAGTGGGATCGTGATGATCTACAAGCGACTGGAACAGGGCGGCTTTGCCTGGCCAAAGGTTGGCGACGGGGTCATGCGGCTGTCGCGGGTGCAGTTCGAGGCGCTGTTTGCAGGGCTTGACTGGCGCCGCATCCATGCGCCCAGGCCGACGCATCCCCCGCGACAGAGTGACTCGGATCGCCTTGTAAATATGGGCAATCCTGGGGGCACGCGGTATAAACAGCCATGCCTGCGCCCGCCGATCTCCCCTTTGATATGGACAGCCTTCCGCCCGCCGTGCGTGAGGCGTTTGCGACCATGCAGGCCAAGGTCACCGGGCTGGAGGCGCAGACCGAACGTCAGGATTACCTGATCGCCGAGCTGCGCCATGCGCTTTACGGCAAGCGGTCCGAGCAGTTGGCACCCGACGAGCGCCAGCTGGCTTTCGAGGATCTGGAAACGGCGGTCGCCGAAGCCGAGGCCGCGCGGGCAGCGCTGGCGGAGCGCAATGCCGATGGCAGGCCCAGGCGTCCGGCAGCCAAACGCAACCTTGGCCATCTGCCAGATCACCTACCGCGCATCGAGCAGGTGATCGAACCCGCGCAGAAGATATGTCCCTGCGGCTGCACCGACATGGTGACGATCGGCGAAGACCGCGCCGAACGTCTCGACATCGTTCCTGCCCGCTTCCAGGTCATCGTCACCATTCGCCCCGCTATGCCTGTCGTCGTTGCGACGCAGGCATCATACAGGCCGACACGCCCAACTGGCTGATCGAAGGCGGTTTGCCGACCGAGGGCACGCTCGCCCATGTCGCCGTCTCCAAATATGCGGATCACTTGCCGCTTTATCGCCAATGCCAGATCTATGGCCGGGGCGGCGTGGATCTGGACCGGTCAACCCTGGCAAAGTGGTGTGGCGTAGCAGCCTATCATCTGGCCCCGGTCGTTGACCGGATGTTGGTCCACCTCAAGCGATCCGGCCGCCTGTTCATGGACGAGACCCGGGCACCGGTCCTCGATCCCAAGGCGGGCAAAACCAAAACCGGCTACCTTTGGGCGGTGACCCGCGATGATCGCGGCTGGGGTGGAGGCGATCCGCCCGCGGTCGTCTTCACCTATGCGCCCGGGCGCCATGGCCGCCATGCGATGGACATCCTGACAGGCTTCGAGGGCATTCTTCAGGTCGATGGATATACCGGCTATGACGCCTTGGCCGAACCAAAGCGCGTGGGCGGCATGCCCCTGACGCTGGCCTACTGCTGGGCCCATTCCCGGCGCAAACTGCATGACATCTATCAAAAGGACGGCTCCGAGATCGCCGCCGAAGGCCTGCGCCGCATCGCCCAGATCTACAAGATCGAAGCCAGCGTCCGGGGACGCTCACCCGAGGAGCGCCTAGCGGCCCGCCAAGCGCGATCGGCCCCGCTGATTGCCGACTTCCGCCTTTGGCTGACCCACCAGCGCAGCCGGATCTCCGCCAAATCCCGCTTGGGCGAGAAGCTCGGCTATATCCACCGGCACTGGGATGGCCTGCAGATCTTCCTGTCCGATGGCCGCGTCGAGATGGATACAAACCCGGTCGAAAATACCATCAGACCCCTAACCCTCAATCGTAAAAACGCGCTGTTCGCCGGTCATGACGAGGGCGGCCGAACCTGGGCGCGCCTGGCCTCGCTTATTGAGACCTGCAAGCTGAACGCCATCGATCCCTACGCCTACTTGCGCGAAACCCTGACCGCCATCGCCAACGGCCACCCCGCAGCGCGCATCGACGACCTCATGCCCTGGGCCTTCCAAAAGCCGTCAAGCTGAAAGCCTGACGGGGATCACGCACCGCTTACGATTGAACAGAGGCGTCGGCGACAATATCCGGTCGCACAGCAGCACCTGACACAGACCTGCCGACGGCGTTCGACTTACCCGGCAGGGCGTGGTTGACGGCAGGTGCACCGCAGCGCGCCGAAGCCAGAATGGCATCAAGTTCGGCGCAGACAGCGCCGTGGTCGAGATCGGTCATGGGGGTTTCCGAAGCGAGAGGACAGAGGACGAGGCTTCGGATGCCCACGAACTGCAGGCTCAGCCTCGACGGAACGGCGTGCTTGTTGCTTTGGGCTTGAGGCTTTGTGCTTGCGCGCTGCGTCCCGGTCTCTGTCGACCTTCGGCATGATCAAGATAGCGGATAAGTGTCCTCGACGCAACGAGGACTGTATCCGCAATGTCACACCCCATCTTCGCTCTGGGATGTGACGAAAAGCGACCGGCGCACATCATCGCCGGTCACAGGATCATGAAGCTCAGGCTGCGCTGGCCGATTTCTGTGCCATCGCCCGCAGCCAGCTGGCGAAGCTGGCCTCGCTGACGACACTGGACGCCAGCTCTTCCATCATCCGCACACCTTCCTTCGGTTCCGGCCGCAGGTTGCAGCCGTTCAGCCGCAGGAAGGTGAAACAGGCGACGAACGCTGTGCGTTTGTTGCCGTCGACGAAGGCGTGAGCTTTGGCGATCCCGAAGGCATAGGCGGCCGCGATGTCAAAGACATCGGGATCACCATAGGCAGCCAGGTTCATGGCCCGTGCGCAGCCCATCTCCAGAAGCGCAGGATCGCGCATGCCGACCGCGCCGCCATGACGCGAGATCTGACGGTCATGAATAGCCGTCAGCGCCCTGTGGGGCACCCATATCCAGTCGGTCATGCCAGTGCCTGCAGCAGATCGCGGTTTTCATCCATGACGATCTCGGCGGCGGCGAGCGCGGCCTTCAGTTCCGGGTCTTCCGCCATCAGCTTCAGACCGCCATCATCGGTGCGCACGACATAGAGCGTATCGCCTTCCTTGGCGTCGAGCATCGCGAGCATCTCGGTGGTCAGCGTCATCACCGCCGAATTTCCAACCTTGCGGATCTTGGTTTCGATCATGGCCTTCTCCCCTTCGTATGTGGATCGGTATATACTACCCGGGGGTCAGGTGGCAAGGCTGTCCTCGAACCGCATCATCACAGAGCCAGTGGAGCTCCCGGGCAGGATCACCCGCAGCAACACAGACCGGCAGGCGCGCCAGCGCTCCACACCCGCGATCAGTCGCTGTCAGTCACGACCATCACCGGCAGACAGCACCCTGACCGCAGACACCGACCATATGACCGTCACAGGCTTCATGGGGCGACCGCTGAACTGCATCCGCGGTCTTTCAGCTGTGCGAGGTGCGGTCAAACCGCAGGTGCTGCCTGTGAGCGCCCCATGCGTTTTTCTGGTTTGTGCCGGACACATGGACCCGGAGATGGTCTTATCCCGATCCGCTTTTCCTATTGAATATGAACTTAGATGAATAGCTTAACCTATACACTATTAGGAGAGACGGATCGAGATGCACGTCTTGTGGACCTGTCTCCGGTATGAGTGACGCAGTCGCGTCGGATGGAGATCGTCATCGTCCTGGTCACGATCTGTTACCTTCGCTACCGTTCCGCGGACGATCCTTTCCATGCGGATTTCGTTTGCCCGAGTGCCGTCCTGCGATCCGTCTCTCGGTGGGTCGCGCGAGGAAAAACGCGTTTCGGCGGCCAAAATGTAAAGAAATGTCAACGTGAGCAGCTCAAACCCCAACAAAATAAGGGATTTCAAGTTTACCGGCGTCAACTTCGTCAACCGATCCGCAACCAAATCTGTCCATAACCCGGCCGTTTGGTTGACAGAAACGGCTCAAAAGTTGACGGGAAGTTACCTTGTGGACAGATTTTCACGGGCAAAGTTGACGCCGGAGCCGCGCTGTCAACCTGTCAGGCCGCCTGTCGCGCCTCCTTCGCACCCCGATCTCGGGCGCGCTGGTGCACCTGCGCGATCGCCTCCGCCGCTTCCACGGCCGTCGTGTAGCTGCCGAGGTTCATCGCGACACCCGCTATCTCGACGGTCGCCTCGAAGCGATCCTCGACTTGCCATACCCCTTTGATGTCGGTTGGTTCACGCAGAGGAGCACGATGCTCCAGCTTGAGGTCCCGCTCCCCCTGCCGCAGGTTCGCCCAGCGATTGTCGCTTCTGTCGCCGTTGATGTGCTCGACATTCCACCGCGGCAGCGCCCCCGTCATCCACAGCCAGGCGAGCCGATGCAGCAGATGGCGCCGGTTGTCGATCGACACCTTGAGCAGACCGCGCGCATCATGCTGTGCACCCGCGATCTTCCCCTTTCGGCGACCTTTGACGAAGGTGAAGATCCCGGTCTGGGGATCGTAATGCAGGATATCGCGCAGGCGTTTCTGGGTCAGCATCAGGGTCATCTCCGGTTGTGATGATGGTCTGTAAGCCCGGAGAGGCGTTTCGTCGGCTGGGATGGCGACGATTTTCATGGTGACCAGCTCATCTGAGTAAAACGATGCCGCTGAAACCATCCCTCAACTCAGACCGCCCCAGCCACCTGAACGCTCCTGCCCATCATCCCGGCTGATCCGGTCGTAGAAATCGCGCGCAGGCAGGCCGAAGTCTGCCTCCAGCGCAGCTTCGATGACCCCGGCCTGGGCATGAAGAGCGTCCGCCAGTTCCTTGGTTGCCAGAGTTGTGGCCGCCTCGGCGATCCTGACCGCAAGGGTCGCGATCTGCTTGAGGGTTCTGCCCATCTGCGGTTTTGCGAAGCCGAAGTCGAAGAGCAGACCACGCAAGTTGTCCTGCGTGAAGTCTTCGGTAAACTCCGCCTCACCATGCCGAAACGCAAGCTGATGCGTGACGTTCGGGTCCATGAAGACCGGGACCACGTCATAGAGCGGCGCGAGGCGCGTGCCGCCTCCCTGATGGATCACCGAGCCGTTCTTGCCGTGATTGTCGGAGTTGCCGACCAGCAGGTTGAACAGCGTGTGCTGCAGGATGTCGCGCTGGAAGAGCGTCGGCACCGACACTTGAAGGGCAAGGAATTCAATTGCCGCCGCCGAGAACCTGTGCGCGGGGTTCGCGCTGTTCCGCTCATACTTGAGGGTCGGCGGCAGACCGAGCGCCTGACAGAAATCTTCGGCATGGAAGCGGGTGATCAGCCCTGCACCCTCCACGATCTGGATATCGCGATCGAAGCGGGTCGAGAGCAGCGCATGTATCTGTCGCCCCTCCAGTGCGAAATCCAGCGCCTCGCAGCGGGCGATCTGGATCCTACAAGTCTCGGCGATCTTCAGCAGCGCCACTTCGTGGCGGGTGATCTGCGCATCTTCTGCCGGAGAGACCTTCAGGATATGCGTCGTCGGCGCCCGCGACCCGACTTTCGGCAGGTAGAACCGCCCCTCATGCGCGACGACGGCGATCTTGCCCTGAACGCCGGCGACAGGCGAAGGATCGCGCGCATCATCAGGAAGGCGCTTGTGCAGGTGGAGCGACAGCAGGATCGCGTGAAGCCGATCCTCCTCTAGCAGCTCGTAGTCCTGCGGAAACCGGCCAGGCGTCTTGCCGGGACCGGACCCTTCGGGCGTCACCGAGATCGCACCGGGACAGTCAGCGCCAAGATGCCAGAGCAAGGCGCCGATATCACCGCGTTCGAGCTTGTAGCTGTCGAGGATGCGCTCCAGCTGCGGGCCCTCGAACAGCAGGTTGGCGAAGTAACCGCGGCAGTCGGCATCGGCGAACGGTTCCGACCGGAGGGGGAGCGACAGCGACAGCTGATGCTCCCGTCTGACGCCCTCGGCATAGATGAAGCTCAGCGCCCTGGTGTCGTCGCGCGTCAGCAAGCCGACGGGCCTGTCATGCGCCTCGATCCAGACATCCATCCTCATGCCCGTGGCTCCGCCAGAAGGTCGATGCCAAGCGCACTGCAGAGACGCAGATAGGTGTCCAGCGTCGCCTTGGCCGTGCCACGCTCGATCTTCGACAGGTTGCCCTGATCGACCCCTGCGATGCTCGCGAGGTCGCCCTGCTTGATGGCGAGCGCCTCGCGCCGGGTGCGGATGAGGTTGCCGAGTTCGGTCGCGCTGTGGATCTGCATCTCTGATCGCTGATTTTGGTTGTCTCGCCAAAATATAGCGAATGATGGTGCTTCAGGCAAGAAATTTGGCCAATCTGCCAAAAATGGTGCTCAGGTGGTGAAGGTGCTGCTTATTTTGGCTATTCAACCAAACGCGAGTCCATGCGAGCGTATGCCTTTGAAGATGCGCCTTCCTCTGCAAAACCCAGGCCAGGTGCTGAGCATGACATCTTGGGCAAGATGAAGCAAACAGCAGCACCACAATCAATCATGGTGCTGCTGAAATCATCAATCAGACTAGATCGAACATACCAGATCTCAAAGAGCCGGCGCTGAAATCTTCGAGGACGATTCGACCTGTATCCAGCACGATCACGGTATCATCTCCAACCGTGCGGATCTTAAGGTCCGCAAAAGAGAGGCCTCTACCGCTGAGGTCAATAACATCGGCACCGTTTCTGAAATCCGTGATGACATCAGCGCCGAACTTGCCCGCGAACACGAAAACATCAAGCTCGCCACCGCCTATAAGCGTGTCACTACCTGTATCTCCTGACAACTTGTCGCGCCCGCTACCGCCATTCAGGAGGTCATTACCAGCCCCTCCGCCCAAAACATCTGCGCCCGCACCGCCGGTCAAAACGTCAATGCCGTTCTGACCCGAAAGCGTGTCGTTACCTGCGTCGCCAGAAATGCTGTCGTTTCCAGTCCCACCTATCACCGCATCACTTCCACCTCCACCTATAATGGTGTCATTACCTCCCCTGCCATCCAGCGCATTGGTCGCAGCGTTGCCCACGAGGCGGTTTTCCAGACTGTTTCCGACTCCGTTCGCTACAATGCTGCCTGTCAGCTGGAGCGACTCAAAATCAGTCCCAAGCACGAATGAAACAGATGAGCGGACCAGATCACTACCACCGCCAGCCACTTCAATGACGCGGTCTCCCGCATTATCGACAACATACGTGTCGTTCCCCGCACCACCGACCATCGTGTCAGTGCCCAGACCACCATTCAGGACGTTGGCTGCGGTGTTACCGGTGATGCGGTTAGAAAGCGCATTGCCGGTTGCATTAATCGCATTCACGCCCGTCAGTTCAAGGTTCTCGACCTTGGCACCTAGAGTGTAGGTGGCAGATGAGCGCACGATATCAAATCCGCCCTCAGCCATTTCGATCACACGGTCGCCTGTGGTGTCGACGGTGTAGATATCGTTACCCGCACCGCCTGACATCGTGTCAACTCCCGCTCCGCCGTCGATGATGTTGGCTGCAGAATTGCCAGTGATCGAGTTCCCTATGGCATTACCAGTGCCGTTGATTGCAAAAGTGCCTGTCAACTCCAAGTTTTCGACGTTTTCTGCAAGAACATACGAGGTGATCGCACGCGCAGTGTCGGCGCCGCCAGAAGTGGCTTCGACTATAACATCGCTCAGGTTGTCAACCAGATAGATGTCATTACCAATGCCACCCATCATCGTGTCGGCGCCCAAAGCCCCATCCAACACGTTCGCGCCAGCATTGCCCACGAGGAGGTTTGCCCGGTCGTTGCCTGTCCCGCTTATCACCCCAACGCCGGTCAGCTCGAGCACCTCCACTTCAGATGCGAGCGTATAGCTGACAGACGCCCTGATTGTATCTTCACCGCCGCCAGAGATTTCCGTGACCGCATCGGCAGCATTATCGACAACATATGTGTCGTTCCCCGCGCCACCGACCATCGTGTCAGCGCCCAGACCACCATTCAGCGTATCGCCGAGGACGCCACCAATCATCAGTTCACCAACAGACCGCCCCCGGAGAATCAGCGGCACGATCGGAGCATCGGCGTGCGGAGCCGTGAGGAAGTTGACGAACGAGACAAAAGATGCGCGATTCACATCATCTGCACGATCAAGGATCATGCGCGCAATGATTGCGCTGTCGGTCGTTCCAAAGAAGTTGCCTTCGGCGACAACACTTGCAGATTCTGCCCAGACAGGAAGTTCCACGGCCAAAGAACCGTCTGGCAGCGAGAAAGTGTTATAGCGGACAATCAAAGGAGCCCCGTAGGCCGCCCAATTCACGATTGCGCCAGGGAATAAGCCATCGATTGGCTTAGTAGGGTTGATGAATGAGTTCGCTTCGACGATCACCTGCGATGTGCTGTCGGTGCCTACACTCAGACCTTGGCATTCATCGAAGATGTTTCTCAAAAAAGCGCTATCACTTGTTGGATACCAGATATGGAATCCTTTGGTTTCCAGAAATTCGCTATCCGCAACGTTAAAAGACCCGTAACCAAGGGTGGGGTTCACGTCCAGGAATTTTCCCTTATTAAAATGCGCAAAGTTTATTTCCATGCGACCGGGATTGGAAGAGTCTGATCCGAAGGAAAAATCTACCTGATCAAATGAAACTCTACTTTCCATAGTGCCTTGTGCTTCAAGGCTTCCAAAAACTTGGATAGCGCCATTCCTCACCATAGCGCCTGCTTCGATCGTAAGGGTCACCCCTTCTGCGACCTGCACGAGCCCGCCTAAATCTATGATGTCTCCTGCGCTCCAGATCGTATCCTCGGATATAATCACTTAAAATTCCTCTTCGTTGTGTTTTTGAGAAACTCGGAATGCTTTGCTTGCACTGTTCGCAAAATAGGCGCAGCTCTGGAAGCCGCCTACTTCCATGAGTTGTGAATGATCTTAATTAGGAAGGCAAGGCACGCCATACAGGATAAGGTGCGGAAGAATCTGCGCTCGCAAGGATTGCGCACACGGCAGCTTGAGTCATCCCAATCGACTGGCACTGGAAGGTCGGGCTTGCCTCGGGCAGTCGCTTAGCCAAGTGGCACCTACTGACGTCAACATCTTCTGCTCTAGCTGGCTATCAGCCTTTCGCGCAGCGCCTGGGCGAGATCGCGGGCCGTGTGAAACACCGCCAAGATCGTGACCGTCTCGGCACCAACTTCATAAACAATCAAGTAAGGCAAACCGGAAACACTCATTTCTCGTGTCTCCGGGTGGCGACCAGGTCGCCCGAGAGCTGGGAACTGCGGCAGTTTCCTCGCCGTTTCTACGATGCCCCGATATACTGTCTCTGCGGCGGCGGGGTTATCCAGTGCGATATAGTTTACAATCCCCTCAAGATCGCGGGCTGCAGGCTCTGCAATGACCAGTCTTTTCAACGCGACCAGCCATGCTTCGCGGCAATAGCGGCGAAGACATCATCGGCAGGCAAAACCTTGCCTTCACGCGCTGCGGCGATCCCTGCAGAGATACGTTCCATCTGCCAGACGTTGGCTTCCAGATACTGCTCGATCGCCTGATTGACGATGTAGTTGCGTGACCGGTCCATCGCATGTGCCAAGGCGTCGATTTCCTGAACCTTTGCCGTGCGGATGGTAATCGGCTCGGTTGTAGGCCGCTGAGGCATTTTGTGATCCTTTGTAATCATCTGTAATCTATCGGCCCAAAGGCAGTCTTTCAAGCACTTGGGATTCGCAGAGAGTGGAGGTTTGCGCTGCCCCGACCGGCTGGCGCAGAAAGCACCCCCATCACCACCAAGCGAAATCCTTAGGACTTCGGTCTCGTCGCAGATCCCAAGACGCTTAGCGCAGTCCCCACCCGACCGCGCTGTCACCACAAGGTAAGTAAGTCATGTGAACAACTACATGAGAAAGATCATGACAAGCCCTTACGCAAACACCGCGACAGCGCGGTTGATCGCCGACCGTATCCGTGACCTGTCGCACCGCAAGACCCAGGCTGAAATCGCCAGCGAGGCGGGCTTCGGCAATGCCAACATGATGACCTTCCTGAAGAACGGTCGGAACAAGGTTCCGCTCGATCGTGTGCCCTCGTTGGCGAAGGCGCTGGAGGTTGACCCGGCTTATCTGATGCGTCTTGCGCTCGACCAGGCTGTTGGTGCGACGGCGGCGAAGGCGATTACCGAGATCTTCGGCACTCCCGCAACCGAGAACGAACGCGGCTGGCTCACGGAGCTGCGCGATGCGTCGGGCAACACCGACCCGCGGCTGACGGCGCGGTCTCGCGCGTCCTTGAGGGGGATCTTTGGCAAATGACATCGCAGGAGGATTACACCGTCTTCACCGTTCCCATGGGTCCAGTGGGACCGTGGGACCAGCTGAGCGAGAACGAGAAAGCGTGGATCGAATTCATCCGCGTGATCTCGTGCGGGAGTGACCCGAAGGTCACCCCGTCGCGTGTGCGCGCGCTGCGCGAGCTGCTGGATGCGGGGTAATTTTCTGGAGCGAAGAGCTGGGCTCCTCTTCCACCTGAGACTTATCCACAGGCTCTGGGTGTTAAATATGTGTTAAATATAGTGTTACGGCTCAAAAAAGTCTGAATAACACTTCCATATCAAAGCCTTGCCTACCCCCCCCGTGTGTAAAGTGGTGATTCGGCGTGTGTAAAGTGGTGATTCGGCGTGTGTAAAGTGTCGTTAGCCGGCAAGGTGTGGGTGAAGTGTCGTTTAGCTCTTTGCGTGGGTGAAGTGTCGTTGTAAGTGTAGGTGTGTGTAAAGTGTCGAAGGCACCTGATGTCGAGCGATTACCCCCTCCTTCCTGACAGGCATCCTCAGGGCGATTTCTTCGTCTGCGACATTTTTGATGCCGCACCGAAGGCTGACATCGGTGCGATGGAGCATCCGATCTTTTCGCTCTCGACGAAGCCTGACACGCGCCCACGCAAGTATGAGCATAACGGCATCAGCATCGAGGTGAAGCCATCGTCGGATGGTCTTGCGACGGTGCATGATCGCGATGTGCTAATCTACTGCATCAGCCAGCTTATTAAAGGGATGAACGAAGGACGCGAGCCGCAGCAGATCGTCAGGTTTCAGGCGTCGGATCTTCTGAAGGCCACAAACCGCATGATCACCGGCCGAGGCTATGACTTGCTGAAGGCGGCGATGGAGCGATTGGCCGGAACGCGTATTTCGACGAACATCACAACGGGCGGTCAGGAAGTCTTCGAGACCTTCGGTTTGATCGAGCGTGCCAGGATCGTGCGGGAGACCCGTGATGGTCGCATGCAGGAGGTGGAGATCAAGCTCTCCGATTGGGTATTCAACGCCATCAGGGCGCATGAAGTCCTTACCCTGAGCCGCGAGTATTTCCGCCTTCGGAAGCCCTTGGAGCGGAGGATCTATGAGCTGGCCCGAAAGCACTGTGGTCGCCAGAAGGAATGGCGGGTCAGCCTGGAGCTGCTGCAGAAGAAATGCGGGTCGGGGTCGTCGATGCGAGAGTTCCGTCGGCTTGTGACGACCATCGCCGATGAGGACGAGAAGTATGGTCACATGCCCGACTACGAGATTCGCTTCGAGGTGGAGAAGGATGTGCTTGTCGTCCGCAGCCGAGGCACAGTTGGGCCCGAAGTCAGCGAGATCGCCACAGTTGTGATCCCGCCGCTTGATGCGGATGTCTATGCGATGGCGCGGGAAGCCGCTCCGGGCTGGGATGTCCGTATGATCGAACATGAGTGGCGTTCCTGGACGACAGAAGCGCCAAAGAACCCGGAGATGGCGTTTCTCGGATTCTGTCGGAAGTGGTTTGAGCGAAGAGGCCGTCCGTGACCGACTTTCATTCGAACGCCTACATCAGGAACCGAGATTCGGGGGATCAGGAACCTTCACTGTGTTTTCGTTACTTCGTTCAGCCTGAACTAAGTAATCTACGAGATGGAGAGGCTTTCCTCGGTTCCTGACGGAAGTCGTTCAAGTGGAGAAGTGGCACGTAAGCTCTCAATTGCGTATCTGCGTGTTTGCATGATTACGTAAATGCGCTGAAGCCACTGTCGCTTGAGCGGAGTGACAGTGTCGCCGTGCACCAAGGCGATAGCCCCTGCCCTTCTATATCTGCGTGAATGCGTATCTATGCAGGCGCGTGGTCACGTAGAAGCATATTCCTGACCGTCGTTGCGTGCCACTGTCCCCCGCGAGCTGACCGCACCTGGCGCACGTTCAGTTCGTCGGCGATCATACGTAGCGATAGCCCGCGAGAGGATAGCTCCCGTATGATCGGCAGGACGTTCTGAGCGTGCTTGTCGGCGTTCCAAGCATTCTGTGCTGCACCAGAGCGTGCCGCCTGACGCTGTTCCTCTGCTCGACCTGGTATCGCCCAGCCGAGAACCACACCCCGCGCTTTGGCTGCCGCCAGAGCTGCGCGTGTGCGATCAGAGATCATGCGCGTCTCGTGCTCAGCCACCGCCGCCATGACATGCAGAAGGAAGCGGTTGGCCTCCGGCATGTCTGCCGCTGCGATCTCGACACCCGCTTCGAGCAAGTTGGCGATGAAGGCGACATTGCGCGCGAGACGGTCCAGCTTGGCGATGAGGAGGACCGCGCCGGTTCGCTTTGCCTCGACAAGAGCACGGGCAAGCTGGGGACGGTCATTCTTCTTGCCGCTCTCGATTTCGACGAACTCTGCGGTGATGGCCCCTTTCCCGGAGACATGGTCTACGACGGCCTTGCGTTGTGCTTCCAGTCCAAGCCCGCTCCGACCTTGCCGATCAGTGCTGACACGCAGGTAGGTGATGAATCTTACTTTGTGCATTCGGAGCAAAACTCTATCTCAAACGCTTAGACTGATCCGTAAGGCGCCTATTTCTCGGTGCGATGTGCTTTAGAGGCTCTTCGCTGTGACTTGGCAGCTTTTCGACGTGCTCTGGCGGCAATCTTTGCTGCCTTTGCGGCCGCTCGCTTTGCAAGTAGCGGCGCCAAGCGTCTTTCAATGACAGCGTCGTCATACCCATGAGACACTACAGCCGGCTTGCGGATGACGTCATGGCCAGACACCCAAGTTCGTGTGCCATCCTGTAGTATCCGCCAGTGGCCCCTTCGAGAGTGTTCGGTCAAGCTGCGTCCCTACCAGATAGTGCATGTATAAGGACTCTACCTCCGTAGAGTTCTTATACAGACTATCGCATTTACGTATCTGCGCAACCGCGCATCTGTGAATTTGTGGTTTTCCGACTCCGCGGAACTGCGCTAAGGTATCCGCATGAAAACCATCGTCGTCGCCGCACAGAAGGGTGGAGCCGGGAAAACCACGCTCGCCCGGAACATCGCAGTCGCCGCCTCCCAGGCCGGCGGCCGCGTCTTATGCCTCGACCTTGACCCTCAAGGCTCGCTCAGAGCCTGGTGGGAGAGCCGCGACGCAGACATGCCCGCAATGCTGGATCGAGACCCCTCGCCAGACGCCCTCAGAGCAACGCTGACAGCCGCTCAGGTGCAATTCGATCTCTGTGTCATCGACACGCCTCCCGCCGCTCCAGAGTGGCTTGCAGAGGCTCTGGGCGCTGCTGATCTGGTGCTGATCCCTGTCAGGCCGTCACCGGACGATCTACGAGCTGTTGGCGCGACCATCGCCGCCGTGAACCGGGCTCGCGTTCCGTTCGCGTTCGCGCTGTCGCAAACACCGAGGGCGAAAATCACCGACGAGGCCGCGCGCGTTCTCGCGCAACATGGCCGTGTCGCGCCGGTGAATATCGCACAGCGCGTCAGCTACGCCGAGACGGGTGCGACGGGGCAGGGCGTGACAGAGACGACAGATGACAGGGCAGGGGCTGAGATCAAGGCGGTCTGGGCCTATGTGAAAGGAATACTCAATGGCTAAGAAAGCTGTCGTCCTTGAAGGTTTGCTGAACACGGAAAGCCGTCCGGTCGATACCGGAATTCCCCAGCGAGGGGCTGCCCATGTGATCGCTGAACCGAAACCCGCACCGAAGAAGCGCGAGGGCGAGAAGCGCCTCACGCTTGCGCTGGATGGCGACACCTATCGCCGTCTGCGGATCTACGCAGCTACGACGGATCAGACGCACCAAGACATCATGGAGCGCGCACTTGCGGAATACCTTAACAGCGTAAAGGCGTAGATACGCTAATACGTAATCACGCACTCTCGCCTGTCACCGGCGCGTTGGCGACTGGTGAAAGTCGTTAAGATCCTCGATGAATTCAGATATTGGGGTAACACCAGAAACCATGAGGTAGTCCCTGGCGCGGGTGCAAGCCACGTAAAGAAGGTGCCTTTCAGTTACATAAACCGCTTCCAGATCCGCCTCATCAGCGATGCCTGTGATACGTGACGCTTGAGGGATCACGTCGTCATCACAGGCGATGACTGCGACGGCCTTGAACTCCAGCCCTTTGGCCAAGTGCATAGTGCCGATCGAAACAGCGCCATCTGTCCCTTCTGCCTTTTCACTGAGCTCCACGTGTCGCATCTGTGCAGCCTTCACGGCCAACCGTGCCCGAGGTATCTCTGCTTCTGACCGCACAATGATCGCGATTTCATGAGGTTTGACCCCACCGGCAGCAAGAGAAGCGAGCCAAACTGCGACCTTCTTGGCCTCGTCTTCGGAGCTGACGCACTCTTGGACAGTTGGTGGTGGACCATCGAAGATCGACACCGTGCCATTCCTGCTCTCGGTATTTCCATCAACATCCGTCACTGTTCCCGGCAACAACCGATCAGCTTGTGAGCGGATCTGGTGCGAGGTGCGATAGTTGATCTTGAGCGTTGAGGAGCGTCCACGCACATCAAGACCGAGCATCTTCCACGAAAATGGTTGTTGAAAGATGCGTTGGCCGATGTCGCCCGCGAAGAACAGCCCATTAGTCCTATCCCCCGCAAGCGTGGCGAGAAACCTGGCTTCGGCGACACTGAGATCCTGCGCTTCGTCCAGAACAGCAAAATCGTAGGGGCGATTACGCCCCGCCGCGAGATCCTCTGTGATACGGCCGAAAACATCCGACCAAGTGACAACACCACGTTCCTTCAGGCGCGTTCTGACCTTGTCGAATACAGCCCAGAGAGTCTCACGCTGCTTGCCGCCGATCCTGGTCTTGCGACCGAGCCGGGAGACATCCCGGTAATCTTCCCAGGTTCGGATCTGCCAGGCATCGACAACATCCTCCCACTCACCAAGCAGGAATTGTGGGCTAAACTTCGCTCCCTCCACCTCAGCAACCGCCTTTGCCAGCAGTGATCGGATCACCGAAGGACTGGCGATCTGTGGTTGCCCGAACCGTGCCGAATAGAGATCGTAACCCACCGCCGATATCGCTTTCACAGAGATCTGCCCGGCTACCTCCGGTGTGGAAATCGTGAGCGTAGCCAGCTTCGCCTTCAGGGAATTCGCCAACGCTTTGGAAAAGGTCGTGAGCAACACCTTCGCTCCGGGATTGGCTCGCGCCAGATACACGGCGCGGTGCAAGGCGACGATGGTCTTACCTGTGCCAGCCGAGCCGGTCACCCGTGCAGGTCCGTGGAAGTTTCGCTCCACCAGCAACTGCTGTGTCGGGTGCAGGAAGACAGCCCACTTGTCCCAAGGGTAGTCCAGTGCTTGGCGAAGTTCGTCGACGTTTGTCAGCACGCGGAACCGGCGCTGCGCATCAGGATGGGTGAAGGGGTCAGCTTCGGGGGCGACGGGTTCTGGCGGTTGCGGCTTCTCGCCAACCGCGAGCTTCAGCAGCGCTTCTTGTGCTTCTTGCGGCAGGTGTTCGAGGATGTCGAAGAGCGTCTCATCCGTGGCTGATCGAACATCGTCCACCCAATCTTCGGGCACGCCGAAAGCCATCAGCTCGAACTTGCGCAAGTTGTCGAAGAGGCGTGACGCAGGTTTTGGCGCAGGAGCCACAGACTCCTTCGACCGGTAGATCTCGACCTCTTCTATCCGCTCCCGCACCTCGACAAGCTGCATCGCGCCGGTAGTCGGATGGCGTTCGATCTTGCGACGCTCTGCCCATTTGTAGGCATCATCGTGATGATCGACATAGACAAGCAGGATGCTGGCGTCTGTCCGGTGGACGATGATGCGGATATCGCCATTCACCCGCACCGACCAGAAATTGCTGTCTTTCGCACGATCGAGCTTGTGGAAGGACAAGCCATTGCCCGCCGGGTTCGACTGAAGGTCAAAGGCGGTGATCTTCGCTGCCTTCTGTTCTTGTGCAGTCAGGCGAGCGAGGCTGTCGGTGAAGGTATCAGCGATACGGAAGTCCAAGCTATAGGCCTCTACTTTAGGGTCAAATCACGGCCGGGCCGAACCAGCATCCATGGAAAAACTATCTCCATCGGCATTCTTCCGCTAAATCTGTAGCCTTTGTTTAGGATATGCCAAGCGTTTCCTCCATTTACCCCCAAGCCAGGAAGAGTAAACATCTTCTTCTGGTTTTCCAATTCGTCGCCAACCGCCCAAATCAAAAGATGCTCAATCTCTTCCAGAGCACGCGAAATCCTATCGATCTTATTCTTTCCCTTGATGAAATCTATGGGAGCATAGCTGAATCCAACAGATCCCGGCTTGTTGACGATCGCCTTTGCCGTTTTGTGGTTTCCAAAGCGAGTTGATGGTGATTTCGTCAAGCCGATATATTCGATGTGGTCCTTTGTCTTTGAATTGGCATGGTTGCGAACCAGAGCATAGAGGAACGGTTCTTCGGTATCGAAATCCGGCACTCGCATATCCTTCGACCATATCTTGGGTCGGGACCAATCTAGTTCGACCATCTTGAATAGCGGGTTGCCCGCTGAGTTTTGTATTTCCGAGATGTCATCGGCCCAGTCAGCTTGTTTGAGTCGCCGGATTGTCATTCTATCACTCCACTGCAAATACCTTCATCACCTCGTCCCCGAGATGATTGATCACCTTCACTGCAATCCTTCCCGATTTCGGCTTCGGGAAGGGGCGCGAGATGTCGGAATACAGGCTTTCCCAAGCGTCCTCGTCGATTTCGGCTTTCAGAGAGGTCTTCAGCGCCTTGTAGGGATCGTTCGCGCCGAGGAAATACGCGTGGCGGACGAAGAATGACTCTTCATTGTAATCCGTGTCCAGCATCCACAGCGCGATGCCGTCAGTGCCTTCAGACTGCACCTCGCCGGTCTGCGGTTTGAACACATCCACGCCAGAGATTTCGACCAGCACTTGACCATCGGGCAGCGCCTCGGCGGCTTCGATGAAACGAATGTTCTTCGCTTGCTCGGT
The DNA here is from genome assembly GCF_018798885.1 of Gemmobacter fulvus. NCBI lineage: Bacteria > Pseudomonadati > Pseudomonadota > Alphaproteobacteria > Rhodobacterales > Paracoccaceae > Gemmobacter > Gemmobacter fulvus. Next base: position 26,460 of record NZ_CP076367.1, read on the forward strand.
CTTTTGGCGCGCCAATGCTTCCTTGGCGCCCTCATCTTTACTTCCAGAGAGACTTGCGAGAGTTTCGGCGATGGCAGAATTGCACTTCAGTCGTCGCGCAATCTCAGACGCACATTCTGGCGTCTTGCCAACTACGTGGCGGATATCCGGCTCGCCGAAGATCACGAACAGGTTGCCCGCGCCGGTCGATTTCAGATCACCGCCCATATGCAGGTCCGGGTTCATCCGCGCCTTCAGCACCGGCACGCGACCCAGCTTGTCGAACTCGGCCGAATGGGCGTCGTAGTTGAAGGCGCAGGCGATCAGCACGTCGAAGCCGGCCTCACCAGCTTCCCGCGCGGCCGCCACCAGATCAGGGCGGCTGACCGTGCCGAATTCTGGACCGATGAAGATACCGGCGCGGCGCTGGCGATCACCTTCCATGAACTGACCTTCGGCGCACAGGTAGTGACCGGGCCAGCCGGTCAGCGCGGTGAAGCTGAGCCTGTCTTCCTTGTGCGCCTGCTGGACGCCTGCGGCCTTAAGGTTCTCCAGGATCATCTGGGCGAAATCTTCGGCGCGGTCGTCCCGCTCTGCCGCCTTGCGCTTGCCCTCGGCGGCTTCGTGCAGATCGACCAGCTCGTCGTTCCAGTCCATCGTCAGTGTCCGATGCGGGGAAAGGCTTTCGACCGTGAAGGGGCCGGCCACACGCACCTTGGAGGTATCGGTATAGGGCTTGTCGTAGAGATATTCGTAATCCGCCTTCGCAGCGATCGATGCGTCGATCTCGCGTTGCCGGGCGATCCGCGCATCCCAGAACAGCTTGAGCGCCTGCTGCGCATTGACTGGCCAGCCCGAAAGTGCCTCACGCGGGATTTCCCATTCCATGAAACCGTTCGCAGGCGCCATATCGCCCGAGGGAAGCTTCACCTCGCCGCTGGCGGTGAAGTCGATCTTCGCACCGGCGCGGCCGCCCTGTTCCACCTTGAAAGGGGTGCCATGCCCGCGCAGGGCGGTGTTCAGATCGTCGATGGCGGTTTCGACCGCGGGCTGCATCCGCTCCCAGATCACATCGATCTCGGCGTTGTTGGCGATGGATTTCAGCGTGATATGCGGCACGCGGTCATAGACGAAACCCTGCCGGATCGAGCCGTAGGTGGCGGCAGTCTTGGGCAGGGTGCGGGTGATCTCGGCTTCCTTGCGCTGACCTTCGGGGCTGTCTGCCAGCAGGTAATAGGGATAGCGCGCGCCCATCAGGCGGGACCGGGCGAGGGCCACGGCGACGCGAGAGGTGTCGATGGTGATCCAGCGTCGCCCCCATTGTTCGGCGACATAGGCCGTGGTGCCAGAGCCGCAGGTGGGATCGAGCACCAGATCGCCGGGGTCGGTGGCCATCACGATGCAGCGTTCGACGACTTTTGTGGACGTTTCTACGATGTATCGTTTGTCAGACGCAAAACCCGCGATGACAGTGTCAGTCCAATTGTTTGAATGTGAGTAAACGGAAAAATCGTCGATGAATCGAGAATAGTAGATCTTAGTATCTGTCGGAAACACGCGCGCCGATTTTATCAGTCTGCCAATACCCGTCTCGTGGGTTTTCCAATAACCTTTGCCAGGTGTCGCGACCTTTCCCAAGAAATTTACAGGAAACGATCCGGGCGGTTTTGGACTTGTCAAATCACTGACCCGAAACACTCGCGCGCCAACAGGAAGCGTTTCAATATTGTCTTTCTCTGACTTTGCGATTGATCTGATTGATAAGTCTGCTTCGCGAACTCGTGTATATGCGCCAGCGCCGTCGCCACCGACAGCCTTGACGATGAAAGGTTGGCGAAACTTCATCCGCTCTTTGCTGCGAGCATACCACAAAATATAGTCAGAGATGTTTGCTAGCTCGCCGGAAGTTTGGCCTGAGGTTTTTACGAAGGTGATTTGGCTCACGCAATTCTCATCCCCAAGCACTTCATCCATCAGCGCCCGCACACGGTGGACGTTCTCGTCGCCGATCTGCACGAAGATGCTGCCGCTGTCGCTCAGCAGATCGCGCGCCACGGTCAGCCGGTCGCGCAGGTAGGTCAGGTAGGAATGGATGCCGTCCTTCCAGGTGTCGCGAAAGGCGCGGACCTGTTCGGGCTCGCGCGTCACATGGGTCTTGTCGCCATCCTTCACATCGCGCGAGGTGGTGGACCACTGGAAGTTGGAGTTGAACTTGATGCCATAGGGCGGGTCGAAATAGATGCACTGCACCTGACCGCGCAGCCCCTCCCGTTCCGCCAGTGACGCCATCACCGACAGGCTGTCGCCCGAGATCATCCGGTTCGACCAGTGCTGATCGTGCTGGTAGAACTCGGTCGCGGCCTCGGCATCGGGCAGGCCGTTGAAATCGGCGAACATGTCGAACTGCGGGGCAGCCTTCGTCGCCTGCGCATCCGTTCGCGATTTCGTCTGCCGCTTCAGATCGTCGATCAGCACCTTGGGGTGGACCTTCTCCTGAATATAGAGCGGCGGCGCCTGAACGATCAGATCCGACCAATCCTCCATATCCTTGCCGCGCCAGACCAGCTGAGGATCGAGATCCGCATTGCGCCGCGCATAGGCCAGCTGGATCGGCGTCTTGTCCTGCTCGCGCATGATGCTTTCGAACTCCGCCGTCGGGATGTTCTTGCGCGTGGCGTCATGGGTGAGGGTTTCGACCTCTATGGGTTTCTTGGCCATGGGGTCAGCCTTTCTGTTCGGCGCCGGTCACCCGGCGAAATGTAGAACCGTCCTGCACGAGCCAAGGCGCGATCAGAGCGTGGCCTTTGGGGGTGAGGACGAATGCGGTGCCGTCGTCTGCAAGCACCTCGTCCGCGTGAAGCGAGCGCATGATGGCGCGGTCGGGGTAGACCCAGCCCTCATGCACGCCAAGGCCCTTCATGGACAGGCGCGGTCCGAAGACTTCGAGATAGGCAACCAGATAGGCGAGATTGCGCATCGTCTCGCTGTCATGGAGCCTGTCAGCCTCATACCACCATCCAAGGCGCGCGGCGTCGTGATTGGGCAGCTTGTTGTGGGTCTTGTTGGTCGAAGGTTCCTTGCCGTCGATCAGCAGGCACCATTCCTTGAGCGTCTTGCGGAAACTGAAGAACCGGGGTCTCATTCGATCACGACCTCGCCAGCTCCAAGGGAGTCGAGCAGCTTCGCGAATTCCTCCTCCATCTTGTAGACAGAGGTGAATTCGGCAAACGCCCAGCGACCGAAGCGACCGAGGTTGTTCACGCCCGGCACCCAGTAGCTGCGCATGGCGTTGGCCTTGTCCTTGGCATCTTCCCCTCGGTAACCTTTGACCTCGACGATCAGGCTCAGTGGTTCCGGCTGGCCGTCGTCCACTTGCACGATGAAATCGGGCAGGTATCGCCGCGGGGTGGAGCCGTAGAGATAGGGCACTTCCAGCCCGAGGTTCTGGTTCTTGACGTAGGAGAGGACGCGGGGATGCGCCTCGACCACCCGGGCGAATTCTGCTTCCCAGTCGCTGTCACAGATCACCCAGTTGACGTGCGACTTCTTCGGATCTGTCTGCCAGCGCAATTCCTTCGAGGTGGTGAAATTGACGTAGGCGGTCGATCCCGTCGGGTTGTAGGCGTCGAGGATCGCCTTGACCGGATAGTCGCCCTGCAGACTTTCGGTGATGGCAGCCTTGATCCGCTCGGCCGCCATGTCGGCGATTTCCTGGTAGAGGAGCTGTGCGGGATAGGTTCCACCAGTGCAGACGAGGCAGCTGTCGAGCCACTGGCGGGCGATGCGCTTCAGAGGACCGAAGAGGTGCATCTTCGGGTTGTCACCGGGGTCGCGGTATTTGGTGTAGAGAAGGTGCCGGGCGAGGTGGAAGGGAATGGTGGATCGCCGCGTGTTCTCCAGGTGGTCAATGGTCAGATCGACACCCTCGCCGATGATCCCCTGGTTGCGGGTGATGGAGGGGCCAAGCAGCTGGGGTGTCAGTTCCAGAACATGATCTGGACCGAAGGCAGCTTCCAACCGCTCTTCCGGCAGTTCGACGCGGTAGCCTTCTACGCGGGGGAAGGTGATCTCCAACGCGTCGCGTTCGGGTTTCACCGCATGCACGCGGATCGTAGGCCGCGGCGGCTGCGGAGGAGAGACCGTCGGCGTGGCTGCAAAGTCGAAAGGTATGCCGAGGACATCGGCATATTCCACGTTGAACTTGTTGTCGTCATTCAGCTCGTAAGACTGACGCCGCAGCGCCCGACCGATGACCTGTTCGCACAGAAGCTGGGTGCCGAAGGCGCGCACACCGAGAACATGGGTCACAGTATTGGCGTCCCAGCCTTCGGTCAGCATCGAGACCGAGACGACACAGCGGATCTGTTCGCCCAGCTTGCCCTTCTTGCCGACGGTGTTCATCACCTCACGCAGCAGGGTGGACTCATCGATATTGTCGCCCGCGGTCATGTCGCCGCTGCGTTCGATCAGCTCTCTCTTGAAGCGCTCGATCTCGTCTGCCGCTATCTCGCGGAAGTCCTTGTCAAGCGCATTGCCGGACTCCAGTTGTGCACTGTCGATCAGGATGGTGTTCGGTCGCGGGAGCCGGTTACCGAAATCATCATAGTTACGGAACAGGGCGAGGCGGCCGTTTTCGAGGGTGACCGATCCATCGTCATTCGCGCGGTCGAAGCCCGAGATATATTTGTAGACCAGTTCGGATGTAGCTGTGTTGTTGCAGACGACGATGAAGACCGGCGGCACGCCGATGTCTTTCTGCTCCCAAAGCTCGAAGGTCTTCTCGTAGTGACCGTAGAGCGCCTCCATCGCCGTGAGAAGCTCAGGCGGCAGGCTGAGTGGGTCGAGGGACTTGCCACCTGATCGCCCCTTCTTCGGCAGTTTCTTCCCGATATAGTCCCAGAGGTTTCGGAACTTCGGCGTGTCACCTCCAGGGATGTTGTCGGCCACCGGCACACGCGGCAGCTTCACGATACCACATTCGATGGCATCCATCAGGGAGAAATCGCTCATCGTCCAGGGGAAGAGCGTGCCTTCGACCCAGCCCGATCCGCGCAGGAAGAAGGGCGTCGCCGACAAATCGTAGACCAGAGAGACGCCAAGCTTGCGCTTCACTGCCTCGAGCCCCGAGATCCACATCCGAGCAGCTTCGTTCTGTTCTTTGGCCTCAGCCTTTTCGTCGCCCTTCAGATCATCCTCGGTTTCCCCGGGGGCATCTTGGATACGCTCGCGGTAGCAATGATGCGCCTCGTCGTTCAGCACGACGATGTTCTTCATACCCATGAGCTCGGGCATGACCCGCTGCAGCATCTGACCTTCTGATTCCAGAGTCTGGATTTCCTCGCCACGCCAACCTGCGAGGGCGGTGCGGGTGCCTTTCGACAGGTTCACCCGCTCACGTAGCTTGAAAGCGTGATAGTTGGTGATGACGATCTTGGCCTTGTCGATATCGGCCAGCATGTCAGAGGGCACGATCTCGCGGTTGCCATAATAGCTTTCCGGATCGTTCGGCAGAAGAACCCGGAGCCGGTCACGGATTGTGATGCCTGGTGCTACCAACAGGAACCCCCGCGAGAAGGTCTTGCTATTCGGGTGTCGGACCGCGTTGACCGTCTGCCAAGCGATGATCATCGCCATAACCGTGGTCTTGCCTGCGCCAGTCGCAAGTTTGAGCGCAAGTCGCATCAGTTCCGGGTTTGCTTGAGCATTGGCTCCCTTGAGATGCGCCCAGAACTTCGCTGCCCGCGGTCCCAGCTTCGGCGCAACCTCAGTCAGCCAGATTGCGGTCTCGACAGCTTCAATCTGACAAAAGAATGGGCGGACACCTTGGAACTGATGGTGCCGCCAGTGCTGCAGGAGCCGAGCCGTTTCCGGCGTAACCATCCACTGCTCTGGGTTGGGCAGGTTACGCCAGTCTTCGACGAAACGCCGCACCTCGTTGATGATCGGTGTAGGATTGTATTCCTGCTCTTCGGAGGAGATCCCTGCAGGGTCCGAAAGAGCGAAGCTTCCCTGACTGGAACTGGCTCGGCGCTTCTTCGGCTTTGGCACCGGGGTAATCAGGTCGGAGCGTCGACGGTTATTGAGGACCTGGCTGGTCGGCTGCCCATCACCGTCGAGTTCCCAGTGCCGATCTGGAAATTCATACGGGGAGTTCAGAATAGGCTTCTGAAAGAACAAGTCGGTCATTGGAATCCCAAAAAACAGGGCGCGCCAAGACTGTCAGAGACCACGCCTTCAGGCTTGGTTGTCACTGAGAGCACCGGCGAACAGTCCTGATACTTTTGCCCTTGTTCCAAAAAGGAAATCAACCAGAGAGAAGCGCGATCCGCATCAATACTTACTATATCGGTAGAGATGGGGCCTCCCACCTGTCTGCAACAGATGAAGCGAGGATGATGGGCTTCCAGATTTCCGCGGAGATGGCCAGCGGGAGAGCGGCTGGTATGCGTTGCCCCCACTCTTTTGCCTTTGTGCGCTCAATACACTGGGACCAGCGGGACCAGTGGGACCGGCCCCGCCAAGGTGATGCTCAGCCTGCCTTGTAGACCATCACACGGTCGACATTGATACCGTAGAGCCGCGGCCGGCCAGGAACTGCACGAGAAAACCTGCGCGTGAACCGTCCTTCTTCACCCGGAAGCAGCATTTGCATGTCGAGCAGCGCCTTTGCAGCGCTGGTCGCGCTGCCGCCAGGAAAGAGACCGGTCCAGGTCGACTGGGGCAGGTAGGCGCGGGTTGCATCACACCATCCAGCAGGATCTGCACCATCGGCATGCGGGCCTTCGATCCTGGGCAGCGTGTTCAGGTTTGCGCTCAGGAAGTCCTGCAACGGCTTCACGAAGCTGTCCACGGCATCGCGCTTGGCGCCGTAGCGACGATCATACCAGTCGAGAAATGCCTGCTTCGCTGCGCTGAAACTTGCGTCATCCTGCCATCCCGTCAGCCCGAACTGCGTTGCAAGCGCACCTGCGACCGCGATCACAGCGAAACGGGTCGCAACACGCGAGATCTGACCGTCCGGGGCACTCGGGAGCTTCTCGGTCATCTTCGATACATAGGCGCGCACGATCCGTTCCAGACCATCGGACTGTGCCACAATGCGCCTGTCGATCAGCAGCCGGACGAATTCGGACCCCACGGCGCCGTGATGGCTTCGCACGACCTGCTGGATGGTTTCGGCGAAGGCAGCGCCGCTGGCCGCGCCATGAAGGTTGTCAAACACCCCATAGGCACGGCTGTCGGCCTCGATGTCGATCAAGCGCACTTCATGACCGGCCATCGCATCCCGCCCCGCTTCCTTGAGCTTCTCCTGAACGCTGATTTCGCCGGAAGAGATCATTGCCAGCCGCCAGCGCGACTGGTTGGCCAAGGTGACATCCTTGGTCATGCGCGCCTTGCCGGTCCCGTTCGCGAGCATGTAGATCGCGTTGTGCAGATCGCGCGCCGGAATTTCGGCGATCTCGTCCAGCGGCAGCAGCATGTCGTTCAGCGTGGCCGCGATCGCCTCCAGACCGTTCGAGGTGGCACGCCATTGCGTGATCA